>JAAVIE010000164.1 GCA_014799325.1 Oscillospiraceae bacterium | reverse complement strand
TCGCCGTCATAGCCGTATTTAAGAGTGTTGGCGTTCATCTTGTCAATTTCAGCCTGTGCCTTGTCAGCCTCGGCATTGTCGCCCTTGATCCTGCACATCTTAACGTATTCGGGGCCGATAAAGCCGAACATACCTGCGATCATAACAGATTCAGCCACATCGCTGTAGCCTGTCTTGCCGTACTTGGGAGAAGTGTATGTCTGGAAGGACTGACCCGGCTTGTCCGAGAAGCAGCTGAGGTTAAGACAGTCGTTCCAGTCTGCTCTTCCGCTCAAGGGAAGTCCGTGAGGACCTACCTTGGTGCATACATGATAGAATGCTCTCTTCATGTGATCCAGCATAGTGTCTGCCAGCTCGTCCTTATTCTCATAAGGAACCTTTTCGTCCAAAATGGAAACGTCGCCTGTTTCCTTGATGTAAGCGGCAACAGCCAGGATCATCCACAGCGGGTCGTCGTTAAAGTTAGAGCCAAGCTCATGGTTGCCCATTTTGGTAAGAGGCTGATACTGGTGGTAAGCGCCGCCGTCCTCCAACATAGTCGCTGCAAGGTCGATAAGTCTTTCTCTTGCTCTTGCGGGAATCTGGTGAACGAAGCCAAGCAGATCCTGGTTACTGTCACGGAAGCCCATTCCTCTGCCGATACCGCTTTCAAAGTAGGAGGCGGAGCGGCTCATATTAAAGGTCACCATGCACTGATACTGATTCCAGATATTTACCATTCTGTTGAGCTTTTCATCGGGAGAATTTACGCTGTACTGTCTCAGAACATCGTCCCAATACTTTTTCAGACCCTCAAAGAGCTTTTCAGCCTTTTCAGCGGTGCTGCAAAGCTCGATCATCTCGTGAGCCTTTTTCTTGTTGATAATGTTCTTTTTGCTGTTAGCGGTGGTAATTATCTTATCGCTGTCGGTAAGATCGGGAGCAAATTTTTCATTGACGGGATTTTCAACATAACCCAAAAGGAAAATAAGATCCTTGCTCTCGCCGTTCTTCAATTCGATCTCAAGGTAATGTGAAGCGATAGGCGACCAGCCGTCGGCAACGGAATTGCCTGCCTTGCCCTGCTCAACCACCTGGGGCTTGTCAAAACCGTTATAGAGACCCAAAAAGCTCTCTCTGTCGGTGTCAAAGCCCTGAATATCGGTGTTTACGGTATAGAATGCAAAGTGATCTCTGCGTTCTTTATATTCGGTCTTGTGATAAACGGTGCTGCCCTCTATCTCAACCTCGCCTGTGTTGAAGTTGCGCTGGAAGTTGGTGGTATCGTCGTTAGCGTCCCAAAGGCACCACTCCAAAAAGCTCCATAATTTCAGCTTTTTATCGTTTCCGCTGTTGTTGGTTATGGTGAACTTCTGAACCTCGCCGTTAAAGCCAACAGGAACGAAGAACTTTACCTCTGCGGAAACGCCGTTCTTCTCGCCCTTGATAACGGTATAGCCCATACCGTGACGGCAGGTGTAGCTGTCAAGCTCTGTCTTAACAGGCGACCAGCCGGGATTCCACACGGTATCTCCGTCCTTGATGTAAAAATAGCGTCCGCCTAAGTCAACGGGAACGTTGTTGTAGCGGTAACGGGTGATACGGCGCAAACGCGCGTCCTTGTAAAAGCTGTAGCCGCCTGCGGTGTTGGAGATAAGGGAGAAAAATCCCTCTGTGCCCAAGTAGTTTATCCAAGGGTACGGAGTTCTGGGTGAGGTGATGACATACTCACGGTTGGCATCGTCAAAATAGCCGAATTTCATAGTGAAACCCTGTCCTTTCTTTATTTAAGGTAATTACACTACCTCATTTAAGGTAATTGCTCTACCCTATTATACAGAATTTGGCAAAAGACAAAAGCATGGTTTGCCTTTTTACCTAATACTTACAATTAGTATATACTATTTTTTAAACAATTTCAATAGTTGTAAACGATATTATGAAAAATTTTCCTTGTTTTGCACAAAAATTAGGGCGAGCCTTTTTTGTGCTTACAAGGAAATATGTGATTATTCACAATTTAAGCTTATCTTTTCGATTTCTGAAATATTTCTTGAAGAAATATACATATAATCAGGTTTTTTGTTACTCCAAATCAACAATAACAGTTTCCCACAGCTTTCCGTAATAAGATAACCTGTGTTCCGCCAGCTCCTTATGTACTTGTTCCAATGCCTTATATGTAAGTTTTTTTAGATCCTCACAGGTTTTACAGCTATAACGGGCAACAGGTCTATTTCCCTTATCCCAAAGAATTTCTATATGGAATTTACCTCTGTTGTCATCATATCCGTTTCCGATATGCAGGCTCAGATAAATTGCTCTGTCAGAATTATCACTGTACAGGTAATTTACTAAAAGCATAGATTCTGTAAGATCTGTTTCGGCGTACAACAATTCTCCGTCCGAAAAATCAAACTCGCTCCAAAAATTCTCGGGAAGATTCAACATCGTAACTCACTGTCCTCGCTTTTCATTTACTGTCAATAATAAAAATCTTCTGCTCCAAATATTTCAAAACAGTTGTTATCCAAAATTACTAAAAATTAAATGAGGGACAATCCTTATATTCGGAAGATACATTCCGAGAATAAGAATTTCCCAAACTTAAATTTTTCACATAAACCGACTGCTCCTTAGGAAAAACATATTTATTCAGATACAGAATAAAATCGCTCTCATCATAGCACATTACGCCCTTTTTCCTGTACTTTTTTGCATCGGGGCTTACTTCAAGCCAATCTATAAATTCCATGCAGTATTTTTCCAAATTGTCCGCAACAGTGTCGGGAACGGAATAAACCTTTCTGTCACTGTCTGCGCTTAATATTATATTTTTCATAAGCCTTTCTCCTAAAATATCACATAAGCTGCGCCGTTTCTGCGGATATATCCCGTATTATCTTTCCGTCAAAATCTATTTCATAATAATTATCGCAGAAATCATAAAGCCTGATGCGGTCTTCGCATATCTCAAAGGGATTTTTTCCTGTAACAGACGCCCATATATCCCGACCGCTGAATGTCCATTTTCTTTTAAAATCATTACTTAAACCAACTATATCTATCTCTCCGTAAAGTATATATCCCTTTGGCACTTTGTATATGGCATAATTTATACTTGCGGATTCCTGCAGATCTGTTTGACCGACAACAGAACCGTCTGTTACTCTGATATGAGTAATGTATCTGTTTTGCAATACCGACAGCACCTCATTATCCAGCAGTGCGCAATCAATATCAGAACTAAAATAATCTCCCACTAAGGCAATGCTTATTTTTTTCGATGATAGATCAATATTTATGATTGTTGTTGTATAGTGATCGCTTTTACGGTAATTATTGAGATTATAGATCATATCATAATGCTTATTATCTGCTGAATTTACGGTGAACTGTTCATCAATGCTCACGGTGACTGTACATAGATCATTTGATAATATCATACTGTACCTCGAAAACAGACCTGTTACGGATCAATCTGATAAAGCTTATCCTCATACTCCCTGAACACCAGCTGCACATTCAAATTGCCGTTTCTGGTGCGTATCTTGTCTATCATTTCCTTTTGATCTATTCCCTTTTTCAGCTCCACATAATAAACCGTCTCAAACAGCGCGCCGAAGTCCACGGTTTTCACCTTTTTCAGTCTGTAGGAGGTGGAATATTCTTTCAGAATATCAGTGATAAGATCCTGATAGTTCAGATTTTCGGGAACTGTTACTTTCAAAATAAAATGCTCGGTTTTGGGAACACCGTACTTGAACATTTCCATAATTATCAAAGTCACCGCCAGCACTACGGTGAATATCACCGCATAGCCGATAAAGCCCAGACCCAGCGCAAGACCTGCCGCAAGTGTAAAGAACACATAAGCAATGTCCTTAGGGTCGGCAGGGGCGCTTCTGAAACGGATTATGGTGAACGCACCGGCAAGGCTGAATGCCCTCGCCACATTATTTCCGATAAGCATGATTATTACCGCTATAATGGCGGGGAGCATGACCAGCGTTATTGCAAAGGACGGCGTGTAGCCCGTTTTTCTGTGAGTGAATATGTACAGCAGACTTATTGCGAAGCCCAATACCAATGAGCTTAACAGCACAATAATGACCTCGCCGAAGGTGAAAGTATCCGAAAGCACCGATGTTAAAAGCTTATCCATGTTTGTTCTCCGTTTTCTTTATTTTTTGGGGGAAATGCCTTGTGTTTGTTTGTACGTTTTTGCGTTTCTATCTGACATCTGCCGTTTCATTGTGTTTTGCCTTTTCCGTCAGCAAGCTTGTTTTGTATTCCGCGCCTATTTTGCTGAATGAGCGCCTGTATATTTTCAGCTCCGAAAGGATCTTCACAAGCTCCAAGGGGATAGCGCCCAAAAATTTCACTTCCATTAGTCTTGTGTTTGGGGGCAAAAGCTGCCGCCCGTAACAGTCGGACGAAAGGCTCAGATCATCTCTTCTTGACTGAATGTTATTGTCAAGAGTAAGTCTCAGCCCCTTGTCCTTTTTCCCGAACATTGCTATTCTGTCGTAGCTTAAAAAGTATCTTGGAACAGCTTTTGTTTTTTCAAGAAAATAATCTATCTCACTTAAAACTTGTGATGTGAGGTAGTCCGCGTTTTTTGGCTTTTCGCCCTTTTCTATGTAGTTTTTTGCTTCATCATAGGTCAGGGTGGCGCGGCGTTTATTGACTATCCCTGCGGATTTTCTTTTCAGTTCCAGAAACACCTTGCTCTCTCCGCTTTCGGGAACTCCGTAGCTTCTCAAGCGAAGCTTTTCCTTGAAGTAGGGCTTTTGTACGGATTTTCTGATTACCTCGCCGTCCTCCGAGTCAAAGTAGATATTGAGGATTTTGTAGCTTCCGTTTTGACAATAGCTATCCAATTCCATAAAATCGGTTATCCTGTCTTTCAGCGCGGTGTACTGTTCTTCCGTTATCAGGAATTTATCCTCAAGGCGTTTAAATGTGCTTATGTTCAATTTTCTCCCCCCTTGCCGAATGATATTTTACATTTTCTCTATGAAATTAAAATAGGGAAAGTGTGTTGGTTTTATGTGGGATTTTGAATTTTTTGTGAGCAGCGGCGTTTTATGTGTTCCGAACGCCTTACCGAGATATTACAACTACACTTTCGCTTTTTCTTACAGCCATTGAACCTGTTTCGGAATTTTCGGATACTGCCACCGCATACACAATATCTCCTTCGGTTATATTGTCAAGCTCCAACTCCAAAACATTGAGATATCCGCTTTTGACCTCGGTTTCAAGATAATCGCAGCCGTTAAATCTGACACGGTTGTTATCCACATAAACATAAACTCTGTACTTATACGTTTCGCTGCCGTATATCAAAAGCTCGGCACCCGCCTTGCCGTCTTTAAGGGTTAACTGTTCTCCGTTACCTGCCCCTGCTTCCTTGATAATAACGCTTGTGGGAGAGCCGCTTTCGAGCTTTTTAATTCCGTATTGCCGAATGATCTCATCATTTATCAATATACTTTCGTATTCGGTAATAGCGGTCAATTTCTCCGCTTGCTGCAAAGGTGAATTTACCTTAATATCATATTCAAGAAATGACTGTCCCGTGTGCGCGTTGCCAAATCCCATAATACTGCCCGAGGGCTTATAGGACGGATTGAAAATGCTCATCAGCTTCAGCTGTAACATACCCTCTGCGCTAAGTTCTTCGGTAACCGCAGGTGAAATTGAAAGGGTCACCTTATCGCTTTTATTGGGCGCTTGTGAAAAGCGCACAAGCTCGCCCCTTTCTCCTCCGTTTAAAGACAGCTGCTGCGGTACGCCGTTAATAAACGCCATATACCCCATTTCAACATCATACGGATTTCCGCTCGTATCAGTGTCAAAGGACAGCTCAATATCTCCTCCGCTGTATTCTATGACCGAACCGCCCTCAGCATTATAATTGCTGTATTTGATACTGCCTATTTGATACTTGCCGAAGGCTTCCTCGTATTCGTCTGTCACGCTCGGTTCGGTCTCCTCAAAGGGATTGCCCGATATTATATCTTCC
The DNA here is from genome assembly GCA_014799325.1 of Oscillospiraceae bacterium. Lineage (GTDB taxonomy): Bacteria > Bacillota > Clostridia > Oscillospirales > Ruminococcaceae > Ruminiclostridium_E. The sequence goes on along the minus strand of JAAVIE010000164.1, from coordinate 10,452 downwards.
GAACCCGTATTTGCGCAGCCTGCAAGCATAAATGCGGCTGCCAGCAAGCTGACTGACTTAATTGATCTATTCATTTTGACCCCACCTTTCATACAAAACAAGATCACTGTTTTTATCTGCAATAAGCCCATTATCACACACAAAAATATCATCTGCGCTGCCGATACTTTTTCGGTTCCCTGCTCGATATACGACCAGCTCTTTTCGGCTTCAAAAGCTGTATTTCCGTTCCGCGCCCTTATTCTTCCGCTGCCTTTGGTGCGGCTCAATTGTGTTTCAGCGAACTCTCCTGCCGCTTTTGATTATTCCTGTGATGATATTGATAAGGGTAGATTTTCCCGCGCCGTTGGGACCCAGTATTCCCCAAACACCCTCATGAAGCGTTAAAGTGAAATTGTCAAGAACCTTTTTCTTGTCATAGGATTTTGACAGAGCGTTGATTTTAAGTTCCATTTTTCTCCTTATACTATTTCTTTATCATACATATTACAACAGCTTGGCAAAAACAATCTCGCCAAGCCGTTGATAATATCAATGAATAAACAAAAAGTAAGCCGACAGCACGATCAGCAAAAGCAATCCCACACAGATCGGGAAAATGGTGATCATAGCCGAAAGTATCATTGCAAACAGATCGCCCTTTTCAAGCTCGATCTGTTCCTTCTCTTTTTCGATGTCCTCCAAGTCCTCTTCGCTAAGTCCGCCGCCTTCAAGATTTTCGGTATTTTCAAGATCTCCCGAAAGAGGATCTTTTCCATTCCTCTTAACTGCAAACTGCTCCTCCTCATAAATACGCGGGCGCATCTGCCAGCGGAACCAGCTGTAAGGGGGTCTTTTCTGCTTCTTTGCCATTACGCCTGACCCTTATTATTCTGATCAGTCTGTTCCAGAAGGTGATGACAAGCCACAAAATGGTTGGGGCGAACCTCCTCCCACTCGGGTGCTACCTTTGTGCATATCTCGGTGCAATACTTGCAGCGTGTGTGGAACTTACAGCCCTTAGGCGGATTAACAGGGCTGGGGATATCGCCCTCCAATACCTCGGGCTTTTTATCAGCGTCGGGGTCTGTGGTGGGGATAGCATTGATAAGCGCTTCCGTGTAAGGGTGCAGAGGGTGAGCAAACAATTCCTCGGAATCCGCAGTTTCCACCATATTACCCAAGTACATAACACCTATCCTGTCGGAAATAAACTTTACTACCGACAAATCGTGTGTGATAAATAGATATGTCAGATGCTGCTTCTCCTTAAGATCCTGCAGCAGATTGATGATCTGCGCCTGAATGGAAACGTCCAGAGCAGAAACCGCCTCGTCACACACAACGAACTTAGGACGTAGCGCCAGAGAACGGGCTATACCGATACGCTGTCTCTGACCGCCTGAGAACTGGTGAGGATAACGGTGCAGGAAGTAAGGCGCAAGACCGCACTCCTCCATTACCCTGATAACTTCTTCCTGCATACGCTCGTCATTTTTGCGGAAATAGTTGTGAGCAAGCATGCCCTCGCCGATTATCTGACCTACCGTCATACGGGGGTTCAGTGAGGAATAGGGATCCTGGAATATCAGCTGCATGTCCGAACGGAGCTTGCGCATCTCGTTATAGGTAAGTCTTGCCAGGTCGATACCGTCGCTGTGATGCTCCTCGTACTTTTCGTAGTCGGGCATCTTTTCCACTTCCTTGCGGAATACCTCGGACTTTTTGTAGGTATCTGCTGTCTGCTTCTTTAAAGCTTCTATGTGATCGTCAATTTCTTTGAGCTTTGTCTTGTATTTATCAAGCTTTGCTTTAAGAGCATCGGTGGGCTTTCCTGCTTCCTGCGCCTTTTTCAGGGCATAGGCCGTGTCGTCAACATCAAGCTGCGCCAGCTCTCTTTTGTCAACTGCGGCGCTCTGCTCTTTGCCTAACCTGTATATCTCGGTAAACAACGCTTCCACCTGCGACAGGTCGGGGTAAAGCACAAGTCCGCCGATAAGGGTGGTAACGTCCAGCATAGCGTCATTGGCTTCCTTACGGAGCTGTACCATTTTGCTGTGAAGCTCGTACTTCTCGTTTTCGGGCTTGCTGTCATATTCCTTTTTGAATTCCTCGTACTTCGCCTGCCTTTCCTTCATCAGCTCGCGGCGCTTTGTCAGTGTGCGGAATGTGTCGTAGGCGTACTTGGGGGCAAGCTCGTCAATGGATCTGCCGAAGTACATGGTACGTCCGTCAGTCTGCTTGTACAGCTGCAAAATAGAACGTCCTAAAGTGGACTTGCCGCAGCCCGATTCTCCAACCAGACCGAAAGCCTCGCCCTCGTATATGTCAATGGAAATACCGTCATTCGCCTTGACGAAAAGGTTTTTTCTGCCGCCTACGGGGAAATACTGTTTTAAGTTAGCGATCTGCAATAAGATCTTTCTTTCCTTATCAGCCATGACGCTTTTCCTCCTTCTTGCCGTTCTTTATCTCAGCGGTACGCTTTGCCAGCTCAGGGTAGAAGCAGCGCACTTCGTGTCCTTCGGCTACCTTTACCAGCTTGGGCTCCTCCTCCATACACTTCTTGGTGCAGAACTTACATCTGGGACCGAACTTACAGCCCTTGGGAAGTGACAGGGGGTGAGGAACTGCGCCGGGGATCGCGTCCAGGCGCGCGGAGGAATCGGTGTCAAGTCTTGGGATAGACGCCATAAGACCCTCTGTATAAGGGTGAGAGAAAACTCTGTCATAGCTGAACAATTCCTTGTTGGGAACATGCTCAACAACCTGTCCGCAGTACATTACCGCAACGTCGTCAGCCATCTGATTGATAACGCCCAGGTCGTGAGTAATAAAGAGGATAGCGGTGCCGAATTCCTTTTTCAGCTCGTTCATCAGGTACAGTATCTGTGCCTGAATGGTAACGTCAAGAGCTGTGGTAGGCTCGTCTGCGATAAGCAGTCTGGGCTCACAGGCAAGGGCAATAGCGATCATTACACGCTGTCTCATACCGCCTGAAAGCTGGTGGGGATACTGCTTTGCCACGACCTCAGGGTTAGGGATCTTTACGTCACCCAGCATTTTCAGCGCTGCCGCAGCCGCGTCCTTCTTGTTCATATTCCTGTGGATTATGAAAGGCTCGGACAGCTGCTTTTCTACGGAAAATACGGGGTTCAGAGCGGTCATAGGCTCCTGGAAGATAACGGAAATATCGTTGCCTCTTATATTGTACATTTCGTTTTTGCTGCATTTTGTAAGGTCTTTGCCCTCAAAGAGGATCTCGCCGCTGTCAACATAGCCGTTGCCGTCCAAAAGCTGCAAAACGCTCATGGCGGACACTGACTTGCCCGATCCCGACTCGCCAACTACACCCAAGGTCTTTCCCTCGTCTACGGAGTAGGAAACGCCGTTTACTGCCTTTACAATGCCCCTCTTGGTGCGGAAGAAGGTGTGCAGATCTTTTATTTCAAGTAATGCCATTCTGTCCTCCTCCTTTACTTATCACGGTCGGATCTGGGATCCATAACGTCACGAAGGGCGTCTCCGATTATGTTGATGCAGATACATGTAAGTGACAGGAACAGTGATGTGAACACCCACTGCCACCAGAAATTCTTGATTACCGTTGCGTTGTTTGCGCCATTGAGCATATTGCCCCATGTAGGTCTTGGATATGTAACACCGAAGCCTAAATAGCTCAATGAGGACTCGGTAAGCATACAAGTTGCAAAGTCAAGAGTCAGTGATACGAAAATTACCGATACGATGTTGGGCAGAATGTGCTTGAAAGCGATCTTGTTCTCCTTAACACCCATTGCCTTAGCCGCGGTAACATACTCGTTTTCGCGGGCAACCAGAACCTGTCCTCTTACCATTCTTGCAAGAGACGGCCATGTAAGTACGCCCAAAATTACCATCATCATAAATATCTTGACATCTTCTTCTATGTTCATGGTGGCAGTTACCGCCGATAATACCATTGCAAAAGGAAGGAAGGGAATAGCCGAGAAGATCTCAGCCACACGCATAAGTATCATATCCACCGCACCGCCGAAATATCCCGAAATAATTCCGATGATTATTCCGATGACGGAGGAGATGATAACTGCAACCGCACCGATGCTCATAGTCATCTTACCGCCCATAACGATACGGTAGAATATGTTTGCGCCCTTGCCGTCGGTGCCAAAGAGGTAGCCCTTAAGACCCCACTTGCCAACAAGCTCATTATTATCGTTTACAGCGTAGCTCTGGAATGAACCGCCGTACAGTCTTGTAACGCCCTTCATATTTGAAGGTACTTTTGTCTGATCGAGAACGTTTCCGCCCCAGGAGTAAACATTTCCCTGATTGGTAAGACCTGTGTAGTGGTAGTTACCGCTGACGATATAGGTGAATTTCTCGCCCTCGGCAAGAGTTGGCATTGGGTCAGATCTGCTGGTGTCAAAGTCGCCTACATAAGCAACGGAACCGTCGTCAAGGAGCAAAGCAACGTTTTTGCTGGTTGCCGCCAGTTCAACGATCTTTCTGCCCTTCAAAAAGTCCTTTACGGGAACTGCCTTGTCGCTTATATTGCTTTTAAGCTGATCGTAAAGACCTCTCTTACCTGTAAAAACTCCCGAACCGAGGGGAGTCAAGCCAACCGCATAGTTAAGGGTAAAGTCGATATCGGACAGATCGTCTCTGCCCACAAAGGACTCAAGGTTGCTGTAAGCCTTTTTGTTGCCCCATACGTAAGCGGTGCCGTCATTCATAAGGATCGCGCTTGCCTGATATCCGCAAGTCACTTTCTTTACATTTGCTACGTCAATAGTGCCGTTAAGCACTTCATCGGGCATTACCACAAAATCGGGATACTCCTCGGGATCGTAGTAGCCGTACTGACCCAGAGTGTTTGCGCCCCAGGCGTAAACCTTGCCCTTGTCGTCAATGGCAACTGCATGGTCGATACCTGCCGCTACCCACTGTATATTTGCGTTCAGTACCTCTTCGGGGATATCCTTCATATCCTTGCCTGTGGTACCCAGAGAGGTGGAACCCCATACAAAGACCTTTCCCGCGTTGGAAAGGCCAATCGAAAAGCTTCCGTAGCTGTCTATCATCTTGATGTCGTTTTTCAGCTCATTAGGCACCGACAGCATGGACATTGTGGGAGGAATGTTCTGCTGTGTGGTCTCGGTGTATGCGTCATAATAGCCTGTAATAAATAATGGCGCGATTATAACAAAGAGGAACATTGCAACTACGAAGATAAGGGCGGCAACTGCCAGCTTTCTCTCCATAAATCCTCTGATAATGCGCTTTGTAGGGCTTACGACCTCCTCAACGTCCTGTGAGTGGTCTATCTCAGCCAGTTCCTTTTCAAGCTCGCGGCTTCCGCCGAAGAACATACGGCGAACCCAGCGTGTAAGGGTGCCGCTTTTTTTGTTCTGTGATTTTTTATTATCGCTCATTTTAGCACCCCTCCCTTACTTATTAACACGAACTCTTGGGTCAACCAAGCCGTATACTATGTCTATTACCAAGTTTGCTATAAGTGAAACCGCAACGTAGAAAAGCTGTAAAAACAGAATTACGTCAAAGTCCTTTGTCATCAGCGACGAATACATAAGCTTACCCATTCCGCTTATACCGAACATATTTTCAAATACCAGCGAACCCGAGAATATACCCAAGAACCAGCCGATAACCAGCGAAACGATAGGGATAAGTGCGTTTCTCCAAGCGTGGGAGTAAATAACTGTCTTTTCCTTTACGCCCTTTGCTCTCGCTGTGCGTATGCAGTCCATGGAGAGAGCGTCTATCATGGAAGCACGAACGTAACGTGTCATACCGCCCAGAGAGCAGAAGGTCATTGTAATAAGAGGAAGTGCAAGGTAATACATAGTATCGGTGAACCATTTCATACCGGTGTAGCTGCTTCCGGGAGTCTTCATGCCGCTTGGCGGGAAAATGCCCAATAGCGAGCAGAATATCCAAATAAACAGTATGGCGGTGATAAAGGTCGGTAGCGAGTAGCCTATGATCGTTATGACCTGCATGGCTTGGTCGAATTTACCGCCTTTCTTTACCGAGCAGTAAATACCTAATGGTATCGTTATAGCCAAAGCTAAAATGGTGGCAAAAATATTGATGAATATTGTTACCTTCATAGGCGCAGGAATTACGTCTACCACGTCTTTTTTATTGTCCAAGGAGTAGCCGAAGTTGCCCTCCAGCAGTCCGTTGTAGCTGCCGTCATAGTAGGGAGCGACACCTATCCACCTTGCATATCTTACCATAAGATTATCGGTATCGGTACCGTATTGACGCTTGTATTTCAGATAGATTTCTTCAAAAAATGCGTCCTGTTCCTCGGCAGTCATGCTTGATACCTTATTTTTTTGCGCCTGCAATTCTGCTCTTGCGTCTGTATAAGCGCGGTTGTTGGGTACTAAGTTGTAGATAATGAACATAATTACCGACAAGATCACCAACACCACAAGCATATAGCCTATTCTTTTAAGTACATACTTTGCCATTTAATGCACTTCCTTCCTTCCGCTTCTGCGGAAAATTATACGGCACAGTGAGTATTGACAATTTCCCTCCTGCGCCTTTTTTGGATTTATTGTGCTTATTTTGTTATTGCCGGGGATCTTCTCCCAAGCATATATTATAAATTTCCGCTGTCCGAAAACAGGCGTATATGCAAAACGCCGCACTTATCGGGACGGACAATAATATTCAATATAATACCCAAGGAACGCTCTATGAGCCTATTCCCCTATCCCTGTCACAATGTTGTCAAGAATAGCTCAAAGCCTTGCTGTGAGCGGGTAAAAAATATTGTTAAACAACTTATATGCTTAAATATGTAAAAATCGCCCGATTTTTACACATATTTTTGTATAAATCATAAATTTTTACAAAAAAGCCTCACACCGTAATATGCAGTGTGTGGCTTTTCGTGTAAAAAATATTTTTACGGGGGTTGGGCAAAAAGCCACCCGAGAATACGATCTTTCTTTATGACCGTTTCTAAAATTTCCAAATCACAGGACAATTTTATGCCCTGTGATCTGAAAACTAATTTTGCTTTTTAGCGTTTTACGATTTTCTCACAAGCTGATTACTTGAGCATGTAGATGTCAGCATCATCAATGATGTAGTAAGAGCTGTTGTTTACAAACCAGTAAGGCTCGGGGCTTACCTGATAAGAGAAGTCGTAAATTGCACTGGTGAAGCCTGTTGCGAAGTTGAAGCAGTTGTATGTGGGAACACCGCTGTAGGTCTCGCCGTATACATTCTCTTCGTACATTTCGTCGAACATTGCACCGATCTCACCAAGAGTATTCTTTACATAGAAGCCTGCGTTCTTGAAGCTTTCGCCATTAAGGAAGTTGGTAACAAGCAGATCGGAGAATTCGTTTTCTGCAGTACCGAACCAGTTGAGTACCAGAGGCATGTAGTAGTCGCCGTCGATTTCAACTGTGGAGAGTGCGCCGTCCATAGACTTGAGGTTCTTATCTCTGTCGGAAGCGTACTCGCCGGGGATCTTCTTGTAACGAACGCCTTCTGTGTAAGCTTCGCCCTTTTCGTTGTAGATCCAGCCGCCTGCTTCAAGAACAGAGATAGCTGTATCTGTGGAAGTATCATAAGCGTTGAGCTGCATGCTGTTGGAAACAGCCTTGTACTGCCAAGAACCGGTGTAGTAAGGTCCGTCAACAACGCCGCCGTAACCGCCTGTGAAGTCCTTAGCGAACTGTGCACGGTCGAGGCAGTATGCCATAGCCTGACGAACTTCGTCAAACTGAACGGCACCTAAGTCGCAACGCATACCGAGCTTACCGTAACCTGCACGAGCGTAGTGAGTGTAAACGAACTTTCCGTCGGAACCGTCAGCAGCCGCAATAGCTTCATCGGTAGCAGCACCGCCAGTGATACCCTGCAGGCAGTCAACCTCGCCGGACTTAAGCTGCTCAAGCTGTGTGGAAGAAACGACTGTGGAGTAAACTACCTTTGCGATAGTGGGCTTAACGCCTTCATAAGTGCCCTTGAAGTTGGGGTTGAGAGTAAGAACTGCCTGCTTTGTAGCAGCGTCAAAGGACTCAACTACATAAGGACCTGCATAAGGATAAGTTGTGTCAGTGTTAGCAGCACTTTCAGAAATGTGAGCTGCCATTGTATAGCTTTCACCGTTCATAGCGTAGAAGTCGCCGGTGATGAATACGCCTTCGCCCTCGTCATCGATATCGCAGTCGCCGAACCATACGTCCTTGTATACAGGAGAGAAGGAAGCGTAAGTGTTAGCATAGTAATAAGGGAGATAGTCGCCGTTTACAGTTACGGAGAACTTGTAGTCGCCGAGGAGACGAAGTCCGGTGAATACCTTGGTTGCCTTAGCATCGGGATTCTTTTCATCGTAAGACTCGCCTTCGTTAGCACCGTTAAATTTTGAAAAATCATCATAACCTACCAGTGTAACGCCTGCCTGATGATCCTTCTTAGCAGCCTGAGCAGCTACGGGAGTGGAGAATGCCAGTACCTGATAGAGATAGTTCTTAGCGGTGATAGCAGAACCGTCGGAGAACTTCAGATCGTCAAAGATCTCGATAGTGAAGGTCTTGGAGCCGTCTTCGTTATCGGTTTCCTGCATATCCTTAACAACCTGATCGTTTTTTACATAAGAACCGTCCTTGGTAGCTGTTACTGTTTCAAGGAAGCCGTTTACAAGGTTGTCAACGTCTAAGTTAGCGGAAGTAGGGGTGTTACCGCCGAAGTTGGAGTAACGGAAGAGACCGGAAAGGTCGGTAGTACCGCCGATGATAAAGGAGTTGTCGTCCTTTTCGCTTGTCCAGTCAAGCAGTCCCTTAGCAGGGCTCCAGTAAGGGTTGGTAGGATGCTCGGAAACGCCCTTGATAGCTGAATTATATACATCGTAGTATTCGTTGGAGTACAGAGGAATCTCGGGGAGCTTCTCGTTCCAGCGAGCAATGTAATACTTCCACCACTCTGCATAAACATCGTCTTCGTCTTTTCCGTCAGCCTTGGTGTTCATAACCATTGCCATGGAGAGGAAGTCGAGACCCAGCTCATAAGTCTGACCGTCTTTTTCAATGTAAGCAAGACCTGTATTAGGATCTTCCTTTACATCGTCGATGGTGATATCCTTACCGAACTGATCGTAAAGGGTCTGCCAATCTGTACCATATTCCTTGCCTGCGATCAACTGTGCGCCGGAAGGTACATACTCTGCGGGAGTGGGCTCGTTGCTGCCGCTGCCGGAAGCATCGCCGCTCTGGTCTCCTGCCTGTGTGCCGCCTGCGGGTGTGGTTGTTGCGGGATCGCCGTCCTGTGTACAAGCGCTCATGGAAACAACCATGCAGAAGGCCAAGACAAGAGCAATGATCTTTTTCTTCATGTCTTATTTCCTCCTTAAAGAAATCAAGAAATTTACGTTTTTTTCATCTTCTTTTTATAATAATGCCGCCAAAGCAGCAGTTATTAACTATTATCATTATCAGATCATGGAACCGGTTAGACGGATAAACATTTTAGCGTTTTGATGTAAACAAGTATAACCCAAATCGCGAAAAATTTCAAGTGAAAATCCGTAATATTTTTCGATTTTCCAACATTCTACTAATTGAATAGCTTTTTTGGTTCAAAAATCAAATTTTTGTCAATTTTGCCATTTTTTACTTTCCAACTTGCAAAATCACTAGTTTTGGTGTTGGAATAGGTGTAAAAAAATATTGTTTGGAATGGTTTTCATTATATCACGATTGTCCGAGGTATTCAATAATTTTTTTCAAATTTTGGTTTTTTCGCACGAAAATCAGCAGCTATTCTAAAGTAAACTGCTGTATTTTATGCTTTTTTGTGCTTTTTTACCTAAAGAAGTTGGGGGTTTTTTAGCAAGTTGTTTTCATTCTTGAAGTGGGGGAGAAATTTTGTAATCATTTTGTAACTTTTTTGGGTGAGATTAATTGGGTGTTTGCAAAGTGAATTTTTAAAGACGCACGGTTGCAAATTTGTGTGTTTGCTTTTAGAAAAGATGTGATAAATTTTGGTTCTCTTTGGGGTGTTGTTCTGATTTGAGTGCGCTTTTTGGGATGTTGTGCTATTCTCATCGCCTTTAAGGAAAGTCGCGGCAATTTGGGTTCTCTCAGGAATGTTGTGCCGATTTGCGCCCGCTTTTCGGGAAGTTGTTCTATTCTCGCACCGCTTTTTAGGAAAGTTGCGGTAATTTGGGTTCTCTCAAGAAAGCTGTGGTAATTTGGATTCTCTCAGGAAAGTTGGCGATAATTTAGATTCTCTCAGAAAAGGTGCGCTGATATATGCCCGCTTTTCGGAACGGTGTGCGAAAATGCGCCCGCTTTTAAGGAAACTTGGCGGTAATTTACTGATTTAAAAAGAATTTCAAAATTCTTAAAATAAAGGCTCCGATTGTCTGCTTTGGGCGTTGACGTCCTGTCAACGCTTTGGGCAGACAGTGCTTCATCCTTG
>JAAVIE010000163.1 GCA_014799325.1 Oscillospiraceae bacterium | reverse complement strand
TTGTCAACACACATATAAAGAATTTTTCAAAATTTTTACAAAAAACGAAAATAGACATAGAAAATTTACTATTAAAAAGTGCGGAAACCTACTCACCATGGTCTAAACCATATCATCTTTAGGCGGACAACCAAAACCCTTTACATAGGCGCGATAAAACGAAGAATAATCACCAAATCCCGTACTTTCGGCAGCACTGCCTGCTGATTCACCACGGCGCATTTTCTCCCTTGCGGCGGTCAAACGCTTTATCGTGATGTATTCCCACGGTGCAGCTCCCGTAGCCCTGCGGAATATCCTGCTGATTTGTGACGGACTCAGGAAAAACCGTTCCGCCAGCAGTGAAACGGACAGCTCTTCAAAAAGGTGATCGTTAACGAACGCGACAAGCATTTCCGACAACTCCGTAGGCGGAGCATATCCGTCAGTCACGCGCCTGAGATATGCCTTGTAGATCAGCTCCAGCAGCAGAAACAGCCGCGTTGATATTTCAATCCGCTTTTCGTATTGGTCACCGCAGCCGCGCATTTCTTCGAAAAGACGTATCGTTTCACCGCCAAGCTCCCGTGCGGAATATAGATTTCCGCGACCAAGCGGTCTGTCAAAAAACGGCTTAATAAGAATTCGGCGGGGATCAATGATATCCGTCACCGCAAACGAAAAATTAACCGCATAACGTTCGTATTTTTCATTTCCCAGAATTCTCGTTCTGTGAGATTCGGCTGGACGCATTATCAGCACGCTTCCTGTTTTAAGCGGATAACGCGCACCCTCTACAAGATATTCCGCGCTGCCCGATATAAAGCAGTATATCTCGCACTGCTCGTGAATGTGCATGGCAAAATCTCTGTCGTCCGGAGACTCGTCAACGGCATATCGAACATACAGCTCCTCTGTATTGAATTCCTCAAGAATATCCACGTCCATCCCTCCCTTAAATCAAGTATACCACATCATGCGCGAATTTGCAATATATTTTGCTTAAAATAGCAATTGTAATGCAAATTACATTCTGTTATACTTGAATTAAACAAAACAATGTTTGGGAGGTCATGATATGAAATTCAGACTTGCGGCATTCGCGGACGAAGCTGACAGCCGCCTTGACGGTCAAATATCGGCAATGACGGAGAACGGCGTTGATTATCTCGAAATTCGCGGCGTTGACGGAGAAAATATTTCGGATATAACGACTGACAAGGCACGTGATATCTGTGCAAGGCTTGATGCGGCGGGAATATCTGTGTGGTCGTTGGGATCGCCGTTTGGAAAAATTGGCATAACGGAGGATTTTGAACCGCATTTAGAGAAATTTAAACGAGGACTTGAGCTTGCAGATATTCTCGGTGCTGGTCATATACGCATTTTCAGCTTTTATGTTCCGCATGATAACACAGTGCATTATTCGGATGAGGTAATGCGTCGGCTGGAAAAAATGCTAACAGCGGCAAAGGACAGTGGCATAACACTCTGTCACGAAAATGAAAAGGGCATTTACGGTGACAGTGCTGAGCGCTGTGCGGAAATACATAAAACATTTCCCGAGCTGCGCGCGGTATTCGACCCCGCAAATTTCGTCCAGTGCGGACAGGAAACAAAATCGGCATGGGAACTGCTTTCAACCTATGTCGAGTATCTGCATATCAAGGACACTCTCGCAGACGGTTCTGTCGTGCCGGCGGGAAAGGGTATAGGGAACATACCGTACATTCTCCAAAAATATCGCGGCGAAGTACTGACCGTCGAGCCGCATTTATCGGTGTTCAATGGGCTTGACAAGCTCGAGCGCGGTGAATCTGCTAAGCATAAATATTGCTATCCGGATTCACGCACAGCATTCAGCGCGGCGGTAAACGCACTAAAAGAAATAATGGAGGAATTATAATGGATAAAGTAAAACTTGGAATAATAGGTGTTGGCAATATGGGAAGCGGACATTTGCGCAATGTCGCTGAGGGAAAATGTCCGAAGGTCGAGGTGACCGCGGTTGCCGATATAAATCCCGAAAAATTGGACAACGCGCTGAAGATTTGCCCCTCCGTCCGCTGCTTTGACAGTGCGGAGAAACTGCTCGACAGCGGACTTGTTGACGCAGCGCTTATTGCAGTGCCGCATTACGGACACCCCGTTTACGCAATGGAATGTTTTAAGCGCGGGATTCACGTTTTGACAGAGAAACCTGCAGGAGTGACTGCACGGAGTGTTCGTGAGATGAACGAAGCGGCGGAGCGTTCGGGAGTTAAGTTTGCGATAATGTTCAATCAGCGCACTGACCCTCTTTATCGCAGGGCGCAGGAGATAGTAGCCGGCGGCGCTCTCGGACGGCCAAAACGTCTTGTATGGATAATCACTAATTGGTACCGCACTCAGGCATACTACGATTCGGGCAGCTGGCGTGCCACCTGGAATGGTGAGGGCGGAGGCGTGCTGTTAAATCAGGCGCCGCATAATCTCGACCTCTGGCAGTGGATATTCGGTATGCCCAAAAGAGTTCGCGCATTCTGTGCCGAGGGAAAGTATCACAATATCGGAGTAGAGGACGATGTAACGATCTACGGCGAATATGAAAACGGAGCGGCTGCGGTATTTATATCATCGACGGGTGAAGCTCCCGGGACAAACCGACTTGAGATAGCCGGCGATCTCGGAAAACTGGTGCTTGAAGACGGGAAGCTGAAATGGTGGCGTCTGAAAACACCTGAGCGCGAATTCTGCTTCACCGAGAAGAACGGCTTTGTCTGTCCTGCTTCGACATATGAGGAGTATTCCGAAAAAGCCCCCGAAGGACACCCTATCGTGCTCGAAAACTTTGCCGAAGCAATACTTGACGGTACTGAGCTTATCGCAGACGGACGCGAGGGCTTGAATTCACTCTCCATATCCAACGCAGCATATCTCTCCTCATGGACAAATGATTGGGCAGAGCTGCCAACGGACGAGAAGCTTTTTGAAGAACATCTCAAACGGCTTTGCGAACATGAGTCGGCAAAGAAAGGCACTGCTTCCGAAAACTCGGGAGAAGAACTGAGCGAACGCTGGAAGGTGAGATGGTAAAAACGTGACCGTATTTTTAATGATGCTCGCTGTGACCTCCTGCTACACGGTAACATCGCTCAATGACAAATACGCGTCAACCGGTGCAAAATTCAGCGGCAGTGAATTCACCTTTTTGATGTGTTCGTCAATGACGGTTTTCCTGATGTTCAGTCTGCCGTTTCAGAAAATACATTTCACGCTGACTTGGCAGTCGTTTGCCGCCGTCTTGCTTATAGCCGTCTGTAAGCTGCTTGAATTTTATATGAGCATATTAGTGCTGCGGCAATTGTCCGCGTTTGAGATGAAAGCATGGCTGGGAATAACACTTTTCGCTTCATATATTACCGACGTCATATACGGAGCGCCCATTAGTGTGCTGAAACTGATATGTATCGTCATTACGGCAGTCGGGCTTATATTCATCGTAAGATCAGGCGAAAAGAAAGAGGTTGACTACAAAAGGATCGTGCTGCCGCTTGTACTTTATCTTGGGGCGAAATACGGATACGGATTGGTCATAAAGAGCTTTTCGGAATATGCTTCGCCGACCATGCAGCTATTGCCCGCACTGGCACTGATATCGCTTGTTCTGCTGCCCAAAGCCGCCCCATGGAAATTAATCAAAAAAGAACCAAAGGTCACTTTCATTGTAGTGCTGGCACGAATACCCAACTCGATAGGAATGCTTATAGAAAATGCTGTTATTTCAACAAGTCTTGCAAGCTATTCATTTATCCAACCCATGATACTGGTATCACTGTTCGTTATCGCGCTTATACGCAGAGAGCAATATTCAAAGCTTAACCTTATCGGAGGAGTTATTTGTGTTTGCGGGGTCATATTGTTTCAAATTGCAGGGAACATATTGTAGTCTTGTAATAAAATAAGGAGTTCCATTGAAGAACTCCTTTATTTATTATTATAACTTACACTGTTGTGACGCAACCCGAAGCCGGCGCGTCTGCCGATTCCGTCACATCTGCGTATTAAAATTCAACATTCCCCTACCATACATACAACATTATATTAAAACATTTTTGATTTGTCAAGTACTTTTTTATGACCAACCGAAATTTTGTATTTTTTAATTATATGTATTGACAAACGTAAAAAAACCTGCTATAGTGTTATTAATAAAATGATAATATCAAACACATAAAAACAAAGAAAGTGAGGAAACTATGAACAAGTTAATTCCGGAAAAGCAAAGTGTTTTTTTAAGAGCGTCCATCAGCGATATCTGTAACTTTTCTTGTCAGTACTGCGCTGCGGATCTTGGAATGGAAAATCATACACCGACTTGTCTACGTGTTCCATTGCTGACTGCGGAGCAGTATATCCGCAATTTGAGATTACTAGCGCAGCACGGGTTCAGAACTGTTTCTTTTACAGGCGGTGAACCGTTGCTGAACGCTGATTTTGAGAGAATAGCAAAAGGCTGCAGAGATTTTTTTGATATTATTGAGATTACTACAAACGCTGCAAGGATTATGGAAAACATAAACGCTTTGAAAAGATATGTTGATGTGGTGAAGATATCGGCAGACGCGTTTGATAAGGAACTTGCGATCAAAATAGCGGGGAATAGGCTTGCGGCAAATACCTTGAATACGGTGGAGGAATGCTGCGCAGCGGGAATAAAAACCATTGGATTAAATTTTGTGTATATGAAGCAGAATGCCGCAGAGCTTCCGAAGCTTATTGATTTTGCGGGCACCTTAAAGAAAAAATACCACACAAATATTTACATAAGTATATTGGATCTGTATTATTCTGAGGGAAACAAAGAGTTTTGGAAGGATCAGTTTGTGGATCTTTCCGGACTACACAGGGAGCTTGAAGCAGAAGGAAAAAAGCTTAAAAGAAGGTTGAGGATCGGCTGTGATTCTTACAACTATGTTTGGAATGATGTGCTTATAAATATGAAAGACAGCATTTCCTGTACACATAGAGCTTCGATTTGTGACAAATGTGCGAATTATTGCCAAGAAGGTATATACAGCCTTAAACATTCCGCAAGCGGTTGGATAAGCGTATGTCCGTCAAACGATCCCGCACTCGGATCGCTGCTGGGAGCGAATTTAAGCGATAACGAAGCGCATGATATTATTGATCCACATATAAATACGTTGAATGAAATTAGCAGAATAGATAACACAGGCCGAATTTTTATGACTAAAAACGGTCTGCTGAATTGAGAGGCATTTATGAACGACGTAATGGAGCACCTTACCGATGAAAGGGTCAAACGAAATCTGTCAATGATGATGACGGTCAAGCGCACAGCGAGAGATCTCCTTTTTAGTAAGGGATTTGAGGAGATCGATACGCCGATCCTCATGCCCCGAACAGGAGAAAACTATAATCAGACCTTTGATATAATGCTTGAGGATAACGCGGCAATGCTGGCGGATTCGCCTCAGATATATAAAATGCTGCTCAGTAAAGCGGGATATGAGAAAAGCTTTCGGTTTGCGCACTGTTTCCGAGCAATAACCCATGAGAATAACCTCCACACAAGGTTAAGCGAGTTTATTCAGCTGGATCTTGAAATGCGGAATACGGATCTGAATGATATGATACGATTAGCAGAGACGCTTGTTATAGATATTTGCGGAGAACTGCATAAAACCGTGAAAATAAGTCATATGCAAGGGCTTGAGTGCCGTTCGGTGTACGGTACGGAAATGAATCCCGATCTTCACGAAAGCAAGGACGAAATATCCCTGGTCATTGTAAAAAATATGCCCTTGACCAATGACGGAAAGACCCCATGTCATCATATATTTGCCATGCCAACCGATCCCGATTTGATTGGCGCGGATAAGCCGACCGAGCTAACGACCGAATCCTTTGACATAATTATGAACGGAATTGAAATTGGCGGGGGTGATATGCGCATTAACGAACGCAAACTTCAAACGGAGATAATGCGGCTTTTTAACGTCGATGAGAAACTATATACGGGTTATCTAAAAACGCTGGAGAAAGATGATCACAGCCATAGAGGCGGATTTGCAATCGGTCTTGAACGCATGGTAATGGTTCTGTCGGACTCGGAAAATATACATTATGTAACAGCGTTTCCCGATTATTACAAGAGAGGGGTAAACTGATGAAACGTGATATTGCAGAACAGAAGTTTTTGGACGAGTATGATCCTTCGGATTATCCGCCCATTGCGGTGGCGGTTGACGCTGTTGTCTTTGGCATATCAAGAAGCGCTCCTGACAATTATCGTAAACTGGGCAAGCAAAGTCTGAATATCCTTTTGATCAGAAGAAGTGAGTACCCTTTTAAGAATAAACTCTCTCTGCCCGGAGGTTTTGTACTCCCTGACGAAACGATAGACGAAACAGCAAAACGTGTTCTGAAAGCAAAGACGGGCTTGAACGAAATATATTGCGAGCAGCTGTATACCTTTGGCAATATAAACCGCGATCCACGCATGCGGGTCATAAGCTGTGCATATATTGCGCTTGTGGACGCCGAGAAAACACGGATAAATAATGCGGAGTGGGCGCCCATGGATATGATAAAAAACGAGGAACTGGCATTTGATCACTCCGCTATAATTATGGAAGCTTTAAAACGTCTTCGCGGAAAAATCAATTACACGGACATAGTATTTCATATGATGCCCGAAAAATTTACGATAAGCCAATTACAGGAAATCTATCAGACTATTCTTGAAAAAGAGCTTTTGCCCGCAGCATTTCGCCGCACGATAGCTCACAAGATAACACAAACAGATGAATTCACTCATAATGCAGGGCACCGCCCGTCAAGGCTTTACAGGTGGAATGGGGCGGATGGCGAAATTACTGTTGAAAACCGATGACATTATTATAAAAAACTTAAGGCAGCGTCACACAATTACAACCATTTGGGTTTTGTGCGGCGATGCCTTAAATTTATGAACTTCATGGGTTCTAAAATCATTCCTTATTTTTCTTTCAGAAAATTTTCAAAAACCCCTTGACAAATCCCAAAAAACTGTTATACTGTATATATAACACATAAACACTATAAACTGTATAAACAATATTAACGGAGGTGACGACCTATTAAAATACTTCAAAACAGCGATATACCTATCTATAAGCAGATCGCATCACAATTCAAGGAGCAGATAATGAACGGAGAACTTACCGAAGGCGAATATCTCCCCTCAATAAGAGGACTTGCAAAAGACTTGAAAATAAGCGTAATTACAACAATGAAAGCTTATGAGCAGTTAGCCGAAGAGGGACTTATATCAGCGGTGCAGGGAAAGGGCTACGTTGTAAATCCACAAGACCGCGAAATGGTAAGAGAACAGCATTTACGTCAGTTGGAACAGCACTTGCAGAACGCAATGGATTCCGCAAAGCTTGCGGGGGTGTCCCAAGAGGAGCTGATAAAGATGATAACCGTTCTCTATGAGGTTTGATCCCGAAAAACTTAGAAAGGACAGAAAAAATGGAAAGTATACTGACAGCAGAAAAGCTGATAAAAAAATACCCCAAGTTCACTTTGGGAGAGTTGGATCTTGAGATACCCAAAGGCTTTGCCACAGCACTTATAGGAGCTAACGGCGCAGGAAAGACAACTCTGATAGACACCCTCTGCGGTGTTATACACAGGACTTCCGGAACAGTGACATATTTCGGCACAAACACAGATATTGACGATATGGATCTGCGTGAGCGCATCGGCTACTGCTCCGCCCAGAGCTTTTTCCCCTCTGGCTGGACAGCGAAAAATATTGCAGATTCTATGTCTGTTGCTTACGAAAAATTCGATCGCGTAAAATTTGCCGAGCTATGTTCACAGCTTAATGTAGACAGCGAACTGACAAAAAAGCCCAAGCCCATGATACAGCAGTCGGACGGAAACCGCATGAGAACGGCTCTGGCGGCGGTGTTTTCCCGTGAAACGGATCTGCTGATATTAGACGAGCCGGGAAGCTCTCTTGACCCTCTTATGCGTGACAGACTATGCGACAGCCTGCGTGATTATCTTGACAAGGGCAAGGGAGAAAAGTCATTGATCTTTTCCACTCATAATATTGCGGATATGGAAAACGCGGCAGACTACGCCATATTTATGGACAACGGAAAGATCATCGAAAAGGGCTTTGTGGAGGACTTAAAGGAAAAGTATATAATAGTAAGAGGAGAGCCAAAAGACTTTGAAAGCGCAAGGGAGCTTATGCTTTCTCACAGCTGCAATCCCACTGTTTTTGAGGGAATAGCTCTGACGGAAAACAAAGAACAGCTCGAAAAGCTGAATGCCGTATGGGAAAGACCCAATTTACAGCAGTTAAGCGTAGGCTTGCTTAAAAGTGCGGAGGAAAGAAAATGATCAGATCATATAAGCTTTTTGTCAGCGAATCGATAATGAAAAAATACCTGATAGTATGCATTGTGGTTTTCTGCTTTGTTTTTCTTGCGGGCGTTGTAAACCTGAATACCTCAAACGAAGACATCAGCTCTCTTTTGGAAAGTATTGTGCCTATGCTGTGCTGCGCTATGTTTCCCGTGACCTCGCTGGTTTCCCTGGCAAGCATATATAATGCAAATCTCAAAGGCGAGCCTTACGGCTACAACTACTTTCACTCTCTGAAAAGCTCCGATACTCATTTCAAAAATGCAATAATATGCGGAAACATCATTTTAGCGGCAACCATACTGCCTTTTGGCGCAGTGCTGCTGACCTGCTTTTCCACCTCTAATACCCTTATTTTGCTCAGCTTTGTGCTTTTGGCGTCTGGAATAATGAACTTATTCGGATTTAAACAGTCATTTCTTGCCCGAATACTTCCTCTTGCCGCGTTGGGCGGCGGTATAGGAGCGTTTTTTGCCGCTACTCAGAATCAAAAGATAGCAGAATTTTCGATTCTATTGGTAATTTTAGCAATAGTTTCTGCAGGAGTATATCTTTGGGGAGTATTTCATGCCATTGTCGGAGCAAAGTCTGCCTGGATAAGAAGCGGCAAGGAGCGGATAAAGGACAAAGGCGAAAGCGGAAATACCATAACCGTAGCAAGCGAAAAAGCCGAAAAAAGGCTGTCAAAAAAGAGCAAACGAAGCGGCATAGGCTTTATTATGTCGATCATTTTACGAGTGCCTAAATGGGGATTGATCCTTTTGGTTCTTTTCTCGTTGTCAATAGAGGCACTGCCCTTTGTTTTTCATGAAAATTTAGGGAGCGAGGATTATCTTTTCCCCAAAATCGCTATATTCTTTACCTCAATGATTCTGACGGCGATAACAGTCATAATCGTTATGGGCGATATGTCGGGCAACAAGCTGGTGCGCTCCATGCCTATCTCAGAAAAGCTTTATACCCGCTTTATCCCGGCTTTTACGATAGGTCTGATCTTAGGATCGGCGGTTATTTTTACAAGCATCTACTTTGTTTTCTTAGACTGTATAAACGCTCCTATTGAGCATTATTCCGATACTTTGATAATGGGGGCGGTAATGTGCGGAAGCTTGCTGTTTTTCTCCCCTGTATTTATGCACAATATTGCAGGCAGAATACTTTTGGGTTATGTTGCCTGCTTGCCTGTCACTGCCCTGATACTCTTATCGGATGACAGCGTGAAACAGTTCGGTTTTGGGATCCCGCTGTATCTGTCGGCGATAATTTTCAACGGTACGGCAGTTTTGGGTGGCTTGTGGACATTTTATTATAACTCTCATCGTTACAAAAAGGTAGATTCCAAATTTGCCTCTCCGATAATAAATCTGTAAAAAATAACTATTTCTCTTGACAAAATCCGATTTATCATTCATAATAAAATAAAAAACAAGAGGAAAGTAAAATGCTTGATAATGTAAAAACACCGTCCTACATAATAGACAGCCCCGCCCTTATACGCAATTTGGAGATCTTAAAGCAGGTGGGGGAAAAATCGGGAGCAAAAATCCTTCTCGCCCAGAAATGCTACTCCATATACCAGACCTACCCCTTGATAGGGAAGTACATCAGCGGCTGCACAGCCAGCGGCTTGTACGAAGCCCGTTTGGGGTACGAGGAGATGAAAAAGGAGAATCACATTTTTTCTCCCGCCTATCTTGACAGCGAATTTGACGAGATAGTAAAGATATGCGACCATATCAGCTTTAACAGCGTAAGCCAGTATGAGAAATTCAAGGACAGGGCAAAGGGCGGTTCCTGCGGTATAAGAATAAATCCCCAGTTTTCCACACAGGAACACGGCATATACGACCCATGCTCGGAATTTTCACGTCTTGGAGCGGTCAGAGACAGCTTTAAGAAGTTTCCCGAAGGCTTAGAGGGGCTTCACTTCCACACCCTTTGCGAGCAGAACTCGGACGACTTGGCGGCGACAGCAAAAGCGGTGGAGGAACGCTTCGGCGACTTTCTCCCAAAGATAAAATGGCTCAATATGGGCGGCGGTCACCACATAACACGCCCCGACTATGACATTGATCTGCTTATAAAAACAATTCGCCGGTTTTCCGACAAGTACGGAGTGCAGGTGTATCTTGAACCCGGGGAAGCGGTGGCGCTTAACGCAGGCTGGCTTGCTGCCACAGTCCTTGACATAGTTCACAACGGAATGGATATAGCCATACTTGACGCCTCTGCGGCGTGTCACATGCCCGATGTGCTTGAAATGCCCTACCGTCCCGAGATCGAGGGAGCGGGGAAACCCCATGAAAAACCCCACACCTATCGTTTAGGAGGGAATACCTGTCTAGCAGGGGACATAATAGGGGATTACAGCTTTGACGAGCCCTTAAAGACAGGTGATAAGCTATTTTTTAAGGATATGGCTATCTATTCTATGGTGAAGAACAATACCTTTAACGGTATGGCTTTGCCCGACATTTGTTTATATGACGGTGAAAAGGTTGAAACTATCAAGAGCTTTGGCTATGAGGATTTTAAGTGCAGATTATAAGATCAAAATAGCATAAAAACAGCCTTATGCAGTGAAAGAATTGCATAAGGCTGTTTTATTTCATTATTTAGATCTTTTTTAAATCTTTTTCACATTAAGGGCTCTCATAGCGTTAATGATAGCAATAACCGAAACTCCCACATCAGCGAAAACCGCTTCCCACATGTTAGCATAGCCCAGCGCGCCCAATATCAGCACAGCCAGCTTTACCGCCAGCGCGAAAACGATGTTTTGCCGAACTATGACCATAGTTCTCCTTGCGATCTTCACCGCCGAAGCGATCTTAGAGGGCTTATCGTCCATAAGCACAATATCGGCGGCTTCGATAGCGGCGTCGGATCCCATAGCGCCCATAGCGATACCCAC
>JAAVIE010000162.1 GCA_014799325.1 Oscillospiraceae bacterium | reverse complement strand
TATCTCTTAAAAACCACATCAAGCAGAAGCTGTGTAGCGCTGGCAGGTGCCTGTGTTATGAGAATATCCTCGGTCTCGCCCTCCTCGTTGGAGTTATCCAGCACCTTGCGGAAATCATCTTCGTTCATGGGTTTGGCGAACAGGTAACCCTGTATCACCTCGCAGCCGCAAGTCCTCAAAAAGCCCAACTGCTCCTTGGTCTCAACGCCCTCGGCTACGGTTATCATTTTAAGTCTGTGAGCGAACTCGAAAATGCTCTCCAAAACTATACGCTCTTTTTCACTCTCGCAGTTTTCGCTTAAAAGGGATTTGTCTATTTTGATAACATTGGCAGGAACGTCCTTGACGAAGTTCAGAGAGGAAAGACCGCTGCCGAAATCGTCTATTGAAACGGAAAAGCCTGCGTCGCGTATCTTTTTGATAAATTCTATTATATCGTTTCCGTCACAAGCCATTGCCGACTCGGTGATTTCCACTTCAACGATATTATGGGGAACGGAATAGCCGTCAACTGTTTTGCAAAGGCGCTCTATATAATCGGCTTCTCCTGTATGTAATCTTGAAAAGTTTACGGAAACGGTGACGGTCTTTTCGCCCTTGTCCAGCCTGTTTTTCAAAAAGGCGCAGACCTCTTCCAGCATATACCAGTCAAGGATAGTTACATAGCCTGTTTCTTCCAGGACGGGGACGAATTCCGATGGCGGGATAACGGTGCCGTCAGCCTTGATCCACCTTGCCAGGGCTTCCGCACCTACCGCTTTTCCGTTTATGGAATCAAATTTGG
Organism: Oscillospiraceae bacterium; assembly: GCA_014799325.1. GTDB lineage: Bacteria > Bacillota > Clostridia > Oscillospirales > Ruminococcaceae > Ruminiclostridium_E. Next base: position 4,439 of record JAAVIE010000162.1, on the reverse strand, counting down.
GTTGGTAGAAGACCTTGATTTCCTTGCTCTCAATGGCTTTTCTTATCATTTCCTCTGCATTGGTTTTGTTGATAGAAAGACTCATATTGATTCTTGCGTTAGTGGGTTTTGCAATATGTGCAAGCCGAAACGCTTTACCTCCTTTTGTGCTTTGTGCATTTGTAAAGCCTTTTTCTTATTTTAGCACATTTTTGCTTTTTAGTCAATTATTTTGGTTGATGTTGAATTATTTTGTGGATTATGCTTTAATCTTTCAGAAAATTTAGAGCAAAAAACAGGACTGCATCATTCAGCCCTGTTTCTTTTATAAATTTTTATTGCGTCATTCCCAATCTCAAAGCCTTTATATTGGCATCAATAAGATTAGCCTTCTTAGGCGGAACGACTTTCTTTACCGTCTTTTCAATAGTAGCCTCATCGCCCAAGCCAGTTTCCTTGATCATCTTACCCAAAAGAATAACGTTAGCCATTCCCTTAAGGTCGTTCTCATTGGCAAGAGTTGTGGCGGGAACATAGTAGCAGTCAATATCGGTGCGGTCGCTCTTTCCCTCAACAAGTGCGCTGTCAATAAACGCCTTTCCCCCTGCCTTTACGGAACCGATAAACTTATCGAAGCTGGGAGTGTTCATAACCAGCAGCTGATCGGGTTCAAGCACCAGAGGGGAACCGATAGGATCATCGCTGATACATACAGAGCAGTTACAAGTGCCGCCCCTCATTTCAGGACCGTAGGAGGGCAGCCAGGAAACCTGCTTTCCCTCATATAAGCCTAAATATGCAAGCATTTTGCCGATAAACAGGATACCCTGTCCACCGAAGCCCGCTAAAAGAATATCATTTGTCATCTTATTGCGCCCTCCTTAAATACTCCCAAAGGATAATAGGGAATAAGCTCGTCCCTTACTCTCTGAAGCGCCTCTATAGGAGTTTTTCCCCAGTTGGTAGGGCAAGTGGAAAGCACCTCGATTATTGAAAAGCCCTGCTTGTTCTTCTGGAACTCAAAGCCCTTTCTGATAGCCTTTTTGGCATTCATGACCGACTTGGGGTCGATAACGGTAACACGCTCCGCCAAAGCAACACCGTCAAGCTGTGACAGCATTTCGCACATTTTTACAGGGAATCCCTCAACATCGGTGTTTCTGCCGTAAGGCGTTGTCTGTGTTATTTGTCCGGGAAGAGTTGTGGGCGCCATTTGTCCGCCTGTCATTCCGTAGGTGGTGTTGTTTATAAAGATAACCGTTATGTTTTCTCCTCTTGTGGCGGCGTGAACGGTTTCCGCGGTGCCTATTGCGGCAAGGTCGCCGTCGCCCTGATATGTAAATACAAATTTATCGGGATTAGCTCTCTTTACGCCTGTAGCAACTGCGGGGGACCGTCCGTGGCTGGCTTCCAGCATATCGCAGTTAAAGTAATCGTAAGCCATTACAGAACAGCCGACAGGGCAAACGCCGATAGTGTCGCCCTCTATTCCCATTTCGTCAATAACCTCGGCAACCAGACGGTGAACTATACCGTGGGTACAGCCGGGGCAGTAATGCAAAGGCACGTCGCAAAGTGAGTGAGGTCTTTTAAATTCGGGCATTACTTATCGCCTCCAATCATTTCCTTGATCTTATTCAGTATTTCTGCAGGACTTGGGATAACGCCGCCTGTTCTTCCGAAGAATTCCACAGGCTTGGAGCAGTTAAGAGCCAGCTTGACGTCGTCTACCATTTGACCCATTGACATTTCCACTGTCAGCACCTTTTTGGCGTTGCTGCAAGCCTCGTTTATCTCCTTTTCGGGGAAAGGCCACAGGGTTATGGGTCTGAACACGCCTGCCTTGATGCCCTCCTTGCGTGCCAGCTCAACGGCGGACTTTGCAAGTCTTGCAACGGATCCGTAAGCCGCTACAACGATCTCCGCGTCCTCGCACTTGTAGCTTTCGGAACGTGTTTCGGTTGCCTTGACCTGTTCGTATCTTTCAAATCTCGCTCTTACCTTTTCCTCCAATTCGGTGGCCTGGAGGTAGAGGGAGTTGATGATATTGTGTTCTCTCTTGTTTTTATGACCTGTTGCAGCCCATGGCTTGTTTGACGCGTCGGACATTTTGATCTCCGCATTTTCGTCAAAGGCAACAGGCTCCATCATCTGACCGAGCAGACCGTCCGCTAAGATAACGGCAGGCATTCTGTACTTATCGGCAAGGTCAAAAGCCATGGTAACGGTATCAGCCATTTCCTGAACGGTAGAGGGCGCAAATACCAAAGCGTGAAAATCTCCGTGACCCAAAGCGTGAGTCACCTGCCAATAATCCGACTGGGAGGGCTGAATACCGCCAAGACCCGGACCGCCTCTCTGAACGTTTATGACAACGCAGGGCAGATCGGCTCCCGCTATATAGGAAATTCCCTCAGTCTTAAGAGAAATTCCGGGTGACGAGGAGGAAGTCATACAGCGTATACCCGAGCCTGCACAGCCGTAAACCATGTTTATAGCCGCAATTTCGGATTCTGCCTGCAAAAACACTCCCCCTACCTTAGGCATACGTTTTGAGAGGTATGCGGAAATTTCCGTCTGAGGTGTTATTGGATAGCCGAAAAAACACTTGCAGCCGGCTCTTATCGCCGCTTCTGCCAAAGCCTCGTTGCCCTTCATAAGTGTAAGCTCGCTCATTTCTTTTCGCCCCCTTCGATAGTAATTGCGCAGTCAGGACACATCATAGCGCAGAATGCACAGCCGATGCACTTTTCATCGTCAATGCAGACTGCGGTATAGTAGCCCTTTTTGTTTAGCTTGTCCTGCTGAATGACCACTATCTTTTTGGGGCAGGCGGTGGTGCATAAGCCGCAGCCCTTACAGCGGTCGAAATCAACCTTCATTTTTTGCATTTTGTTCTCCTTTTTTATTTTTGATTTATTGTGCCTTTTTGAGTATTTGCGGGTGGGTGTTGTTTTTTCTTATGATAAATTACGTTTTTTCATCTCATCGAGTGCTGCTTGAATTATTTTTTCGGGTACTCCCACTTTTAGCGCGGCTGCATTTGTTTTGATTTTCTGCCAGTTCTTTTGGCATGGTTAATCCTCGTCCTGTGTAAAGTCAAGTGCTTCTTGGATTATGTTTTCGGGTATTCCTTTTTTTCGCATATTTGCAACAATTTTCTCTATGCCTTTCTTCTCACCTTTCTTTTCACCTTTCTTTATACCCTTCTCCTCATAATAATAAAACGCATTCCTCTGATCCCTCAAATAAGCCTCTCTAGCTTCAGCCATTTCCTTTATCTTCTCATTCTCGCTCATTTTATAAATATAATTTTTGTTTTGATTTTCTGCCGGTTCTTTTGTCATAATCATTTCTTTTTATTTTTTAAATCAAGCGTTGCTTGTATCAAACTTTCTGCTGCTCCTTCTTTTCGCATAAGCTCAAGAACATCTTCTAAACACTCCAGTCTTCCTTCAAGCTTTCCTTCTTGTATGCCTTCCTGCTTGCCTACCAATCTGCCTTTTTCAATTCCTTTCTCCTCATAATAATAAAAAGCATTCCTCTGATCCCTCAAATAAGCCTCTCTCGCTTCAGCCATTTCCTTTATCTTCTCATTCTCGCTCATTTTATAAATAAAATCCACTGCCTGATTGATCTCAGGCACTCCTGCTTTCTCTATCATAATAAGATCCTCCTCTGTTTCTGCGTTTATCAGCTGCAGCCATAACTTCTTGCGGTCTTTTTTATCCACATTCTTGTTTACCTTTGTAAGCTCGAAAAACAGCAAAATGCACTTGTCGGTCAGCAGCTCATGACGCTCGGTCTCAAGCAGCTTAAAGGTGGAATAAGGCTCTTTGCAGTCAAAAAGATCATAATTTAGGATATTTATAGCTATTGTCTGGTTCAGATCCTTGTAGTTCTCGCCCTTTTTAAGCTGCTCGGAAAAAATCTTTGCCCAATAGTACAGGATCCTGTCCTTGAAATCGCCCTTGTCCTGCATCTGCATTTCCACATCTATTATACGGTCGTCCATCTGGATCTTTATGTCAAGCCTTACTTGCTTCCCTTGAATATCCTCGGGCTGTATCTCTCCGTTTAAAACCTGTATGCTTTTGACTTTGCCGATTGGTATATCAAGTATATCACAAAGGAAATTTTTCAGCATGGTCACGTTCTCGGTAAACAGCTTCTTAAATATAATGTCCAGCTTTATTTTTACAACGTTTCTTGCCACCCGATACACCTCCCATACTCTTTCCTATACTTTTTCAATATAAGTATATCACAAAAATTCGCTTTAGTCAAATAGAAAAAGGGGCGTGTAAAAAGTTTTTTTGTCAGCCCATTTTTTTCAAGTAAATAATACTAATTCTTGATCATACAATAGACAAAGTCTATTGTATGATGCCGCCCTTCAGGCGGCTGTCAAAATCAAAGATTTTGACAGAATTAGTATTGAACTAACTTTCTTGGCGGTT
>JAAVIE010000161.1 GCA_014799325.1 Oscillospiraceae bacterium | reverse complement strand
TACAACACCTTATGCGCCCTTGAAATAATTGATCCCGAAAAGCACACTGTAACCAAATCGGAAATATTTACCAAGCGTACAATTAAGACAGATACGGAAATAACCAACGTCGATACTCCGCAGGAAGCTCTGCAGGTTTCTATGGATATGAAAGGAAGAGTGGATATTCCGTATATGGCGGAATTGTGCGGAAGCTCTCACGAACAGGTCATTGATCGGCTTGTAAGCGAGGGCATTATTTATTTAAATCCCGAAAAGTACGAGGAACACGGCATCGGAGCTTATGAGGAAGCCTCCGAATACCTTTCAGGAAACGTGCGCAAAAAGCTGCGTATTGCTGAATTGGCTGCCGAAACTAATCCCGAATTATTCAGCAGAAATGCGACTGATCTGAAAAAGGTTATACCTCCCACCATAGAAGCAGGAGAAATCAAAGTAAGATTGGGAGTTTCTTGGGTGGAAACCAAAGACTATCAGCAGTTTTTATGTGAAAAAGCAGAAGCAAAGTTTCCTGACAACGAAACAATTCGCCGTACATTTACAGGAGAATACAAAGTGCCGAACAAAAAGGCTCAGAGTATTGCGGCAACCTACACCTACGGCACAAAAAGAATGACTTCTTATGAAATATTGGAGCAGCTGCTCAATAACCGTGACATTATTGTCAGAGATGCTGTCATTGATCCCGATGGGAAAAAGCATTATGTCATAAATAATGAGGAAACTCAGCAAGCAAAAGAAAAAGCAAGAAAAATGCAGAGCGAATTTCAAAAATGGATATGGGAAGATCCCAAAAGACGGCAAAAATATGTGACAAAATACAATGAACTTTTCAATTCCATAGTAGGGCGCAAATATGACGGATCACATCAGACTTTCCCCGAAATGTCGCCGTATATCGAGCTTAAACCCCACCAAAAGGACGCTGTGGCAAGAACCAAATACGGCGGCAATACTTTGCTTGCCCATTGCGTAGGCGCAGGAAAGAGCTTTGAAATGGCGGCTGCGGTAATGGAAAAGAAACGCCTTGGACTGATCAACAAGGCGTGTATGGTCGTTCCCAAGCACCTTGTAGGTCAGACCGCTAATGAATGGCTGCGGCTGTACCCGAAAGCAAAGCTGCTTGTAGCATCGGAAAAGGATTTCACGGAGGACAACAGGCAGAAATTTATTGCACGGTGCTGCACAGGAGATTATGCGGCTGTAATTATGTCCTATGAGCAGTTTGAGAAGATCCCTATGTCTTTTGATTACCGTGAAAAATTTATGAACAGAGAAATGGATCTGCTCAAAAGGGCTATTGAGAACACGGACAAAGATGATAGGGCAACTATAAAGGATCTGGAGAGAGCCAAGAAAAATCTTGAAAAACGGATAGCCAAACTCCTTGACGGCGGAAAAACCAAGGACAGATCACTGAACTTTGAGCAGCTCGGCTTTGATTGCTTAGTTGTAGATGAAGCCCATAACTATAAAAATGGACTTGTGGTCACCAAAATGTCAAGGGTTGCGGGAGTACAGACTACTCCTGCCCAAAAATCCGAGGATATTTTGATGAAAACACAGTATTTAAACGAAAACTACGGTTGCAAGAATATTATTTTTGCAACAGGAACGCCCGTTACCAACAGTATGACAGAGCTGTATACAATGCAGCGGTACCTGCGTCCCGATCTGCTTAGTAATGCAGGCTTGCAGAACTTTGACGACTGGGCAAGCAACTTTGGAGAGGTGGTAACACAGCTTGAGCTTAAACCTGCAGGTGACGGTTACCGTCCAAAGAAGCGGTTTTCAAAATTTGTCAACCTCCCCGAACTGATGCAGATGTACAAGGAGTTTGCGGATATACGCACTGCCGATATGCTGAATTTGCCTGTGCCTGAGATCGAGGGCGGAAAACCGCAAACGGTAGTATCTAAACCTAATGACTTTCAAAAGGCTGCCCTGCAGATATTGGCTGACCGCTCGGAACTTATTCATTCGGGAACGGTAGATCCTCACGATGACAATATGCTGAAAATTACAAATGAAGCAAGGCTGTTGGGTCTTGATGCAAGAGCATTAAATCCTTCCGCCGAGAATTACCCCGACAGTAAGGTGAATATGTGTATCGACAATATTATGAAGATCTATGAGGAAACCAAGGAGCAAAAGGGAGTGCAGGCGATTTTCTGTGATATTGCCGTAAACAGCGATGATGGGCGGTTTTCGGTTTATGACTATATTCGTGACGAATTGGAAAGGAGAGGTATTCCGAGAGATGAGATATGCGCTGCAGGTGATGCCAAGAACCAAAATCAGCGGAATGAAATGTATGCACAGCTCAGATCGGGAAGTAAACGTATAGTCTTAGCTTCTACAACCAAAATGGGAACAGGAGCTAACGTACAGACAAGACTTGCAGCAATGCACCACCTTGATATTCCGTGGAAGCCCTCGGATCTTGAACAGCGCAACGGGCGCATAGTAAGACAGGGCAACACATTTGACAAGGTTAAAATATTTAACTATGTTACAGAGGACACCTTCGACAGCTATATGTTAAATATCATAATCAACAAGCAAAAATTCATCTCGCAGCTCATGAGCGGCAAGACCCCTGCAAGAACCTGTGAGGATGTGGACGAAATGGTGCTTAATTATTCGGAAATGCAATCGTTGGCAACAGGCGATCCACGCATAAAAGAAAAAATCGAGCTTGACGGTGAAGTTGCAAGGCTCAGAATATTGGAGAGTGAGCATTTCAACAACAAGTACCGTCTTGAAGATTTTATTGTGAACGGTGAAAAACGCAAAATCGCTCTTGCAAATCAGCTTAATATCTGCAAAGCCGATAAAGAATTTGCGAACAAAAACAAGCTGCCGCCTGATACGTTTGCTGTAGAGCTTGGAGGAAAGACGTACACGGAGCGCAAAGACGCTGCGCCTATTTTACAGAAATATATTCTTAACACTATGGTGAGCGGCGAAACTCAAAAAATAGGTAAGTATTGCGGATTTGATATTTCCGTCAAGCGTGAGAAAAGAGGTTTCGACAGCGGAAGCGGATTTCCTGTCCTTTTTCTTCAGCAAGGTAAAAACATTCAGCACTCCGCCGAGCTGTCACTTGACAGTGATATGGGCAATATCACACGAATGGAAAATATTTTAAAACTTGGGATAGACAAGATGATAAAGGATACCGAAACTCAGTTGGATCAGTTAAATAAGGATCTGCAGGAAGCCAAGCAAACTAAAGACACACCCTTTGAATTTACTGACGAATTGGAAGCTAAAGCCGCAAGATTGGAACAGCTTAATTTTGAATTGAATGAACCCGATGAGGTTGTTATGCTTGACGAAAATGAAGATGAGGACGATCCGGATCTGAATGAAAAACTTGGTAATCCCAAGCATAAACCGAGGAGGTGAAATAAAAATGAATAACAACATTTTAACGATGTTGTGTATTGCTGATTTGCATAGCTATGACGATGAAGAAATTAAAAAAATTCAGAATATGGAATATGATGTTTGCTTTCTTTTAGGTGATATTCCTCTGAATGCTTTATATGCGATAAAAAAATTCAACGCAAAACCCCTTTTCGGAATATGCGGAAATCACGATGAATGGGACAGCTTAAGTGCTGTTGGTATAAAAGACATTCATTGCAAAACAATTTCCGTAGGAGGATATACAATAGTGGGCTTTGGAGGAAGTCACCGCTACAAAAACGGTGACTATTCAATGATGACACAAAAGGAAAGTATAGGGCTGACAAAGCTGCTCCCCAAAGCGGACATTTTAATTTCTCACGATGCCCCATACAGATTTTTCGGAAATGACATTGCACATCAAGGGCTTAAGGGTATTTCAAAATATATTTCCAAGAATAAACCTCAACTTAATCTGTGTGGTCATTATCACGATGAAAACCTCAGCGGAGTTTATCGAAAATGTAAAGTACAGTGTGTTTATCGTTTTAAAATTGTTAAGTTTGGAGGTTGAATAGTATGCAAGTATCAAAAAATCAAATAGAATCGGCAAGGAACGCAAACCTTGCCGATTTTTTTCGTAACAGCGGTTACGAATGTGAGCAGAATGGAGCGGAGATACACGTTCGAGGATTTGGCGGCTTGTATGTAAACACAAACACAAACAGTTGGTATCAGTTTTCAGAACAGCGTGGCGATAAAAATCCCGTAAACTGTTTGACGACTGTTTTGGGAATGGATTTTACAAGCGCCGTTTCCGCTCTTTCGACAGAAGCATTTCAAAAAAATATTTCAAAAACATCACAAAACAGGACAACACAAATTCCCGAAAAAGCAAAAGAATACAGCGAACCTTTAATCTCTGTTCTTGGCTCTCAAACTAATGGATTTGATGTAAAAAGTATGGGTTTTGCAACTGATAGAAAATATACGGTTGCTGAATTTAATACAGCACTTGTGAAAGCTAATGACGCATGGTCTAACAGCAGCAGGAATGACGATATGGCGGGAATATCGCACAGTGATTCCGTTATAATCTCAATAGAAAATGTTGACAAAGAACCGTATACTTTCAAATTCAATCTGCCCGACACATATTTAAGCGTACAAGACGTTGTAGAAATAAATTCAATGCCACTTACCGCAAAAGTATCAAGAGATGCTGTGATTGAAAAACTTAATGAAGCAGAAGCGCATAGCATAAAATCACAAGAAAAAAATCAAAGCACCGAGTTGGAACTCCCCGTCAACGAACACGAAAAGAAAAGAATTTTTGCGTACCTTATTAAAGAGCGCAACATTGATGCCAAGCTTGTGCAAGAGCTTGTAGATAAAAAGCTTTTGTATCAAGGCTCGGTGAAATATAAAGATAAGGACGGCAATGAACAGTACGCAAAAGGCAATGCAGTTTTCGTTCAAAAAGATATGGAAGGTAATATAGTCGGTGCAGAAATTCACGGAACAAATACATTCAAACGGTTTAAAAAAATAGCAGGGTCGGGTGATGAAAATCTATTTCAGTATGCAATCGGCACTCCAAAAAAAGTTTATGCCTTTGAAAGCACGATTGATCTATTATCCTTTAAAATGTTAGCAAATCCTGAAAAACTTAAAGACTGCTTGTTGGTTTCCATGGGCGGTCTTAAACCTAATGCTTTGAAAAAATTTGAAGCAAGCGGAATGAAAATCTATAGCTGCGTTGACAATGACGAGAGAGGAAAAAAGTTTAATGATGTCAACGGTTTTCAATCCGCAGGACTAAAACTTTCCGAGGAAGGCGTTAAGGATTGGAACGAACTCTTGAAAAAAAGACTACAGGAGTTAAGCAAAAACATTGAAGCTCCTGCGGAGACTTTAAAGAAAAAAGTTGAAGCACCAACGGAAGATGCGCAAAAGAAAAAGCCTATACATAAATCGCCGAAGCGATAAAAATTTATAAGGGTTTTAGGGGTTTCCCCTAAGAAAAAATTTGCAAAATTTTTACCGCACTGAAAGAAAAACCATTGTGATGAATTTGTGAAAACCGAAAAATGTTTTTTGAGGTTTTTACAAAATTCTTTTGGGATTTTGATTTCATTTTACTTTGAAAATGTGCGGTCGGGGTCTTAGGGGTGTCCCCTAACTCAATGGTACTTTTGATAAAATTCCTATGGAATTTTGTCAAAAGTCCTTATTGAGTATAAGAACTTTGGCGCACCACCTAAAAATGGTTAAGAAGAACACTATAAAAACTGTTTGGAATTGTAGGAAATATGCTAAACGCTGCGTTCACCAAAGTGCTTATAGTGAAACAACATATTTGTGAAAGAATTGTGAAAGAAAAACGCTACACGGCTGAATAGAAAAGGGGGATCATTATGAATGCGGTAAGTTTATCGGTAAGGGTAGATGCAGGAGTTATTGGACACAACAATAGGACATTCGTTGCAAAAAACGTAAATGCCGAAAAAATTTCCGATAACATTGTATACGTTCAAAAAGATTTGAAAGAAACCTATAAGGAACTCTTTTCAGAAGCACTTGAAAAATATAACGCTAAACAAAGTCGCTCTGATAGAGTTATAAAAGATTATTATGAACACATCAAAAACGGAAAGCAAGAAAAGCTATTTTATGAAACTATAATACAATTTGGTAATGTTGATAATGCCAAAGTGGGGACAGAGGGCGGTGAACGTGCAAAGAAAATGCTTGACGAGTATATGAAGGATTTTGAAAAAAGAAATCCGAATTTTAAAGTGTTTAATGCTGTTATGCACTTAGACGAAGCTACACCGCATCTTCATATTGACTTTATACCTATAGCATATAATCAAAGTCGAGGACTTGAAACAAGAGTATCAATGCTAAAAGCCTGTGAACAAATGGGGTATAAAGCAAAAAGTAAAAAAGAAAGTGAGCGTCAACAATGGGCGCTTAATGAAAAAGAAATTATGAAAGGCATAGCAAAGAAACACGGGCTTGAGATCGAAAACAAAAATATTACTCGTCCTCACTTGTCGGTAGAGGAATATAAACAAACCTGTCGTGAACTTGATAAAAAGAAAAAGCAGATCAATGAGCTATACGAAAAATCAAATCTCAGTCCCGCAGAAATTAAAAAATCCGATTTGGATTTGTTGGTAAGCCGTTCTAAGCAGCTTCAAAAAGAAGTTGAAGAAAAGGATAATCGTATTACCGATTTGGAAAAGAAAATACAATCAGACTTCCGCTATATCAAAATCGGCGAGGAACAAAAAATAAATTTTATTGCAGACGGTTTACGAAAAGAAGGTATCAGTGTTGTTGATGATATTGACGGAATACACGTTCCCGAATGGGCAGTAAATAACGCAAGAGAAATTGCAAAAAAATACAAGCCTGTCAAGCTCACTTGGAGAAAAGAGCTTGCATTAACAATCGACAGGCTTGTGTATGCTGCAAAAGACTTAGACGACCTTCTTAATTTACTGAAAGAAAAAGGTTATATTGTCCGAAAAGGAAAGTATATTTCAATCAAGCCTTCAAACGATCCCGAAGCCCGTGCAGTCAGAACCAAAACCTTGGGCGATGAGTACACGGAAGAAAACCTTATAAAGAGAATATCCGATAAGCAATCCTATGTAAATAAAACCGAAGAAAAGATCAAAACCACTTCGGGAATTGAACGAGAGTTTTACATTGGAGTTCAGCGAACCGTCACGGTTATTTTTTCGGGAAACAAAACCCCGAAGAAATACAATCCTGCAAAAAGCTACTCAATTAACAACGACTGGCACATTAACGAGCTTGCCACTCAAATAAATTTTATAAACCGTGAGCATATCAATTCGGCAACGGAGCTTGAAAGTCTGATTGAGAAATCGGGAACAAATATTTTACAGCTGCAAAACTCTCTTAACGAGATCACAGAAATGCAGTCGAGTATGCGTGATGTGATTTCTAAAGCGGAGTTTTATTTTCCCAATAAAGATAAGCAGGGGGACGCTATGTTTACCGCCAAGCTTGCAGCTGCTAAAGAAACATTGGAAAAATTTAATATCTCAAGCATAGAAGATCTAACGCCGCTGAAAAATCAATACAGTGAAAATATAAAATCACTTTCCCAAGTCAACGCCTCAATGAGCGAATTGCAAAAAAGGCAAAGTGCGCTTTTAAAACTGCAGGAAACTCATCAGGCGCTCACCAACGGAAATTATTTTAATGATCTTACCGAAAAACAAAAAGTCAAAAAGGAACAGGATTTAAAATGAAACTATCATACATAAAGCTTCCAAATGAGATCTTAGAGATGAATTTGACCGCCAACGAGCTGGCGGTCTTATTTTATCTGTCGAGCATCTACGCCCATGGGCGTGATAGTGTTTGTGTGAAGCAAAGCACAATAGCTAAGAAATGCGGAATAAAGACAACGCAGACAGTTAGCAAGATAACAACTTCCCTTTCCGAAAAAGGTCTTATTATCTGCCGTCGCTGCCTTTACGAAAATAACAGCACAGGTATGATCTACTACACTCTTAAGCTGCCCACAGCTTCCAAGGGCTACTTTTCTGTTCAAAGGCATATTCTAAATGAACATCTGTCCCCTGCTCAGCTCCGTGCCTATCTATTCATCTGCCGTTCCCTCTCTCCTTCTCTCGGTGTGTGTTGGAACAGCTACAACGATCTGGCGAAGCTCATCGGGATATCGAGGAGTAAGGCTATTGAGATCATAGCGCAGCTGACGAAGAAGAACGTTATTCGGAAACAAAAGATAAAAACGCTGACAAACAGACGTGTTTACGGCGATAACCATTATACAGTGGTGTGTTACGTTCCCCACCGTCCGATACATAAGCGCAGCTATGGCAAAAAAATAGGGCTGCCTTCATGTAAAAGCAGTCCTGCAGGACAAAGTGCAAATTTGTCCGTTACAAATATTTTCCGTGTTTCCCATAATACCACCGAAAAAGCAATTTGTCAAGTCGGCAGTGTTTTTTTGACTTCTTTTTTTGAAAAGGTGAAGCGAAAAAAGAAGTATATACACAATAATATTACCATATTTAAATGCAAAAATCAATATATTTGGCACGAAAAGTCAAGATTTTGGCACAAAAGGTCAAAAATTTTTTAAATAAGGGGGTAGTCCCCAAAATTAAAGGTCTATATATTAACCAAGATCTTACTTACTGAAAAGAAAAAGTTAATGATAAATTTTTAACTTGTACTTGTATATTACCAAGCGGGCTTGAATGATTTTTTTGCATAGATCTATAAAATTTGCAGTTTGAGGATTTGTTGTGAAATTTTGGGTTTTTAAGCCCATTTTTCTTTTCAGAAATGTAAGATGATGCTTATGCGAAGAGGGATTTTAACATTAGAAATTTATTCAAATCTATTGACAAAGTGATAGAAACCGAATATAATATAACATAGAATGACTATAAGTCACTAACGTGGGGCTGACACGATAAAAATCTGATAGTGATGCCGTACTTGTGGGACGGCGCAGCTGGCAGGCAACAAAAAACCTGAGATTGAAGCCGTACTTGTGGGACGGCGTAGTTGGCAGACAACAGAAAAATCAGTCACTAAGGGGGACGACCTTCGCTACGGCAAGGCGTTCCCCCTTTAAATTTTATTACAGTGGAGGTGTTTGTATGACCAAAAGGCAGGCGGCTTACATAATAAATCAAGCTGCAAATGTTTATAAATCTCAAATTCAATCTCAAAATCTATTGATAATATATGGTGATCCGAATCTTCCGTCTTGGATTTCTACTAAGGCAGATGCAAAAAATTTTTATCATTTAACAGGTGTAACAATTAACAAAGCCAATATTCTCAAAGATTATGACGGCAGAGAAACAAACGAACTTGTTGTGTTTTATGAAAAAGCCTTACGTAATAAATTGACTGAAGACGATTTCAATTTCAAGAATGAGTATACTGTACAAAAACTTAATGTTATTGTACAAACTCTTAAAATAAACTCAAATGCCTCTATGCTTGGCGATTATGACGGTTGGCGCATCAATTTAAAATCAAATAAACTCGCAGGGGGGCAAAATTCCTTTTTAGGATTGAAAAAAGATGGGGATTATTATGTCCCTAATACTATTATGGCAGATGATATTCGTAAAAATTCTCCAGACACTAAACGAGTCCTTGCGATCTTAAGTAAGAAAATTACAGACAAGAAATACAATACAATCAGAAAAATTGCAAATAAAATTGATTTGCTCTCGCTTCTTGACAAAATAAAGGGCAAAGTCCCAATAGACGAAAAATTATTCGGGTGGAGTGGTGATAATCTTTCAGCCCCAAACATCAACAAAATTTCATACACTCCAATATCATACAACGGTGGAGCTGCTGCTCTTTCCCCCGATAGACCGAATATTGATCTACAATCTTTTGTGGATAGGGTAAAAGATAGTATTGGTAATGTTACAGGAAAAAAGTTAAAACAACAATATGAGGAGTTAAAAGAAGAATTAAAGACGCTGAAAGATCAGCTTTTTCAGAAGGATAAACAAATTGCTAAAAAGGACAGTCAGATCGCAGACCTAATAAAGGCATCAAATAATATCATAACAGAAAGAAATGCCCTAAAAGAAGCTTGCAATCGTCAAAAAAACATAATTGACCACATAAATGATTGGATTAACGCAAATCCAGATGTAAAAGAACGAATGAAAAAGAGCAAGGGACAATCCTCTCTCACTGTTTCAGATCCAAGTAAAAATCTTGGCTTGAAAGATCCACAACTCTCTAAAACCTCTAAAATGTCGGACAAACAGACTAAGCCCAAAAATAAAAAAGGTGTTTTATAATTATAACTTGATATTTTTATCGAATTATGGTAAAATAAGTATGGAAGATGAGTTAGCAAAGCATTTCAGAAAAGCAAGAACTTTATGGTGAAAGGCGGTCTGAATGATAACAAGCTTTCAGAAAACAAGACAAATCGGCATAAATAGATGCAATAATATAATAATGTGCTACATATATCCACTTTTCTTTTCAGAAAGGTAATGCGGATATATGTAGCACATTTTGTTATATCGGACTGATTGAGAAAGGAGAGGAGCTAATGGAAAATGAATGTACAATAAAAGGCAAAAGATCAAAAAAGAGGAAGCCAAGAAAACATTTTACCCACTTTACACTAAATGAAAGGTTAAAAATAGAAGCGTGGGACAGAGCGAAGGTTCCTGCCAAGGAAATGGCTCAGATGCTTGGTAAAGATCTGTCAAGCGTTTATCGTGAGCTGCATAGGGGCAGATATACAAGGCTTAACGGCGATGACTATACTTTTTCCGATGAATACTCTCCCGATATAGCAAACGAAAAGTACCAAGAAAACTTAAAAGCCAAGGGCGCACCCCTTAAGATCGGTTCTGATATTGAATTTGCAGAGTATATAGAAAACAAGATTATAAATGAAAAGTATTCTCCAAAAGCAGTATTAGGAGAAATAAAAAGGAAAAACATACCTTTTAAAACAACAATTTCTCCGACTACTCTTTATAGATACATAGATGAGGGACTATTTCTGCATTTATCCAACAAGGATCTTCCCGTAAAAAAGAATAAAAAGAAAAGCAAATATAACAAAGTCAAGCAGGTGCGTCCCTCCAAAGGTGACAGCATAGAGCAGCGACCCGAAGAAATAAACAGCAGAAACACTTTCGGTAACTGGGAAATGGACTGTGTGGTCGGAACAAAAACAACTCCAAAGGTGCTTTTGGTTCTGACTGAGAGAAAAACACGCCGTGAAATAGTCCGTCTGATGCCAAGCAAAACCGCTGACAGCGTTGTGTGCGAATTAAACAAGCTTGAAAAGAAAGTTGGCAGCGAGCTTTTCAGAAAAGTGTTTTCTTCAATAACAGTAGATAACGGATCAGAGTTTATGGACTGTAAGGGTATGGAATACTCAAAGAATGGGAAAAAGCGGACAAAGGTTTATTATTGCCACCCATACAGCAGCTATGAACGTGGCAGCAATGAAAATTTAAATAAAATGGTACGGCGGTGGTATCCAAAGGGCGAGAGCTTTATGATGACAAGCGAGGAAGAAATTGCCGCATTAGAGGAATGGATGAACGAATATCCAAGAGAGATCTTTGAATATGACACTGCAGCTTCGAGATTTAATGAGGAATTGATGAAGCTGACAGGCTGAATATTTACAATTAAATAGGTTGGCGGAATGTCAAAGAAAAAGGCAATTTCGGGTATGCCTTAGTTTGGTGTACCCAAAATTGCTTATTTTTAACAGAAATTTTTATTTTTCCGCCTATAAAAATAATTTTATATGTGAATTTAACAGCATATACAGTCGAGAATTGTGTAAAATGCTGAATTTATTAGGCTTTATAGGTTTTTTCGCATTAACTACTTGACTTTACCGCTTCTATAAAAAGGCAAAATATATTTGCTTTTTTAGTTATTATATGGTATAATTACAAGGAATGTAAATTTCTTGCAGGAGGGCGTTAATGTGAAACTTGCAGACATAGGCTTCGGCAACCTGGTCAACACCGACAGGATAGTAGCGGTGGTGTCGGCAGACGCCGCTCCCACCAAAAGAATTATTTCAGCCGCCAAGGAAAAAAATCTTGCTGTGGACGCCACCTGCGGCAAAAAAACCAAGACGGTGATCGTTATGGATAGCGGACACATTATTCTTTCTGCCAAAAGCCCCGACAGGCTGGAGAAAAAATCGGCGGAAGACAGCGACAGCGATAAAGATAATGACGAGGACTGACGCTTTTAAACGGGCAATCAAAATATAATTGAATTTTGCGAGGGAAATATGAGAGATTTTGAGCAAGAGGACTACAAGATCTTTGAAATGTTCAGTAATAAATGGGCTTTAGTCACCGCAGGAGATATAAAGGGCTTCAATTCCTGCACCATAGGCTGGGGCAGTCTGGGAAATATTTGGAGCAGAAACGGCAAAAGGAGCGCAATAATCACCGTCTACGTCTATCCCTCCAGATACACATGCGATTTTCTTAGAGAAAACAAATACTTTACAGTAAGCTTTTTCCCTGACAGCTGCCGCAAGGCTCTGGCATATATGGGATCACATTCGGGCAGAGACGAGGACAAGGTCAGGTCGGCAGGGCTTACTCCCAAAGCTATGGGGAACAGCGTTACCTTTGAGGAAGCGGAGCTTACCTTCTACTGCAAAAAGCTCTATCAACACCCATTTGAAAAAAGCGAGCTGGACGAGGATATACAGGACTATTACAGATCATCACCCGCATCTTTCCCCTTGGACGAAAAGGGAGAATGGCAGACCCACTGGGAATTTGTGGGAGAGATACTTGAAGCGGACGACAATACTGATCCCTCTTTAAAATCTTGAGATCTTTTCAAGAGTTTTAAAGGGGAATAGTATAAAAACTGAAAGGATAAATAAAAATGGCTAAAGGAATATTGTTTGTGGTTTCAGCCCCCGCAGGCTGCGGAAAGGATACTATTCTTGAAAAAGCCCTTGCAAAGGAGATAAACCTTTGCTACTCCGTTTCCGCCACAACACGCGCTATGCGCGCAGGAGAGACCGAGGGCATCAGCTACTACTTCAAAACAAGGGAAGAATTTGAAAAGATGATAGCCGACGGCGAGCTTCTCGAACACACCGAATACTGCGGAAACTACTACGGCACACCCAAGCAGACAGTCCTGGAAACGCTGGAGCTTGGGCAGAACGTAGTGCTGAAAATAGAGATAGAAGGCGCGGAAAATGTGAAAAAGCTTATGCCGGAAGCGGTGCTTGTGTTCATTCTTCCCCCCTCCATGCAGGAGCTTGACCGCCGTCTGCACAAAAGAGGAACCGAGGACGAGGAAACTATCGCAAAGCGGCTTAAGCAGGCTGAAAAGGAAATTTCCTTTGCGGTAAACTACGACTACGTTATAGTCAACGATGATCTAAATAAGGCAGTCAGGGACTTTGTTGCCATTGTGGACGCCGAGAGCTTCAGGACAAACAGAAACAAGGAGTATATTGATCTTCTGAAAAATTTTACTGTCAAATAGGTATAAAAAGCAAATAGAAAGAGGGTAACAGCTTGACAGCCGAAAACGCAAATAACGATCTTCAAATAATCACAACAGTTTCGGCTGCGGTAGACAAATGCCTCTACCCCTTTGATTTTCTGTACGACTACTATGTTCCGGTTTCTTTGGAGGGAAAGATCTCGGCGGGACAAACTGTCATGGTTCCTTTCGGAAAGGGCAACCAAGCCCGCGTGGCTATGGTGTACGGGGTGGAAAGAAAAGCCTGCGACCCGGGCAGGCTGAAGCCCGTGCTTTCCCTTTCGGAAAACGGCATAATGATGACCGACGAGCAGCTGCAGCTGTCAAAGTGGATAAAGGAAAATACTTTCTGCACCTATTTTGATGCGGTAAAGACCATGCTGCCCCCCGGGCTGAATTTCAGCGTAAGGGCTAAGTATTCACTGAACACCGACGTAAACACCTGCGATCTGTCACAGGAAGAGGACGCTTTTTTTGCAGAGCTTAAGTCTGCCAAGACGGAAAAACAGCTTGAAATTATGCTGAGCTGCCTTAACGATCCCAAAGACACGGACAGGAAAAAGACTGCCCAAAGCCTGTTAAAGAAAGGCTTTATCCTCAAAAAAGAGGAAATGAAACGGCAGATAGGCGACCAAACCGAGCTAATGGTAAGGCTCCGCGAGGACTTTCAGCAAAATGACCGTATGGCAAAGCTGACGCCGAAGCAAAAAGCAGTAGTTGACACCCTTGCGGAATACGAATCGGCATCGGTGGGCGAGCTGTGCTACATCTGCGCCATAACCTCGGCAGTAATCAAAAATTTAGTCAAATACGGCATTTTGGAAGAATATCAATACCAGATGACAAGGGCGGAAACTGCCAACGCGGAAGCCACAGGCAGTCCCGACGATATTATTCTTTCCGAACATCAGCAAGGGGCTTTTGATAAGCTGGAAGCACTTATGACAGATGATAAACCGAGGTGCGCCCTGCTCCACGGAGTTACGGGCAGCGGAAAGACTTCTGTTTTCATAAAACTGATAGATAAAGCCATAAAGTCGGGAAAAACCGCTTTGATGCTGGTTCCCGAAATTTCACTTACCCCACAGACGGTAAGGAGCTTTCAGGGGCTTTTCGGCAACAGCGTGGCTATAATACACAGCGCTCTTTCCATGGGGCAGAGGGCTGACGAATACAAAAGGATAAAGAGCGGAGAAGCGAAGATAGTGATAGGCACCCGCAGCGCAGTCTTTGCTCCTCTTGAAAATATAGGAATAATCGTCATCGACGAGGAGGGGGAGCATACCTACAAATCCGACAGAACTCCCCGATACAACGCAATAAACGTTGCCAAGCAAAGATGCTTCAGGCACGATTCCCTGCTGCTTTTGGCGTCGGCAACGCCCTCGCTGTCAAGCAGATACTTCGCCCAGATCGGAAGGTACGAGTATGTACCCCTCACCCAAAGATACAACAAAGGCGCTTTGCCCGAGGTGTATATGGTGGATATGAAGGCGGAGTATGAGGGGGGGAACCGCGGAAATTTCAGCCAGGCGCTTTTACACGAAATTGAAATAAATCTGCAAAAGGGCGAGCAAAGCCTTATACTGCTCAACAGGCGGGGCTATCACACCCATATAAGCTGCATAAAGTGCGGAGAGGTCATGAAATGCCCAAACTGCGATCTGCCTTTGACGTACCATAAGGTCAACGAAACTGTCTGCTGCCACTACTGCGGCTATACAAAGAAAATTCCCGACGCATGCCCCAAATGCCGCAGTAAATATATCACCCAGTCAGGCACAGGAACGCAGCGCATTGAGGACGAGATCAAGCAGTATTTCCCCAAAGCAAGAGTGTTGAGAATGGACGCGGACACCACCATGTCAAGAGACGCTTTTTCAAAGAGATTTTCCGAGTTTGGCAACGGTGATTACGATATAATGGTAGGCACACAGATGATAGCCAAAGGGCTGGATTTTGAAAATGTTACCCTGGTTGGCGTTTTAGGAATAGACAAGTCGCTGTATATGGGCGATTATTTAGGCTACGAGCAGACCTTCTCGCTGATAACGCAGGTGGTTGGACGCTCGGGGCGGGGAGGAAAGATCGGCAGAGCGTATCTCCAGACCTTTTCCCCCGATCACTATGTTTTACAGCTGGCGGCAAAGCAGGACTACGAGGAGTTTTACCGTCAGGAGAGTGAGCTTAGGCAGGCGCTTTTGTTTCCGCCCTTCTGTGATATTTGTATGGTGGGATTTTCCTCTATAATGCAGCAGCAGTGCGAAAATGCCGCAAAAAAATTCTTAGAGCTTTTCAAGGAGCGGCTGAAAAAGGAAACAGAAAAAATGCCCCTTAGGGTCTTGGGTCCTACAAAGCTTGGCACAGGAAAGCTGGGCGGACGGTTCAGATATAAGCTTATTATAAAGTGCAGGTTCAATAAGCAATTCCGCAGCTTGCTGGGTGACGTGCTGATGTCTGCGTACAAGGACAAGGTTTTTGGAAACGTGAGCTTTTATGTGGATATCAACGGGTTTGAAAAATAAATCGGGCAAATGCGGCGCACGGAGCGTCCCTGCTCTGCGTCAGCCCGACTTGAAATATCTACATATTCCTACGTCGGGACTTCCTTGATCAGGAACACTCCGCACGGAGCGTCCCTGCTCTTCGTCAGCCCGACTTGAAATATCCGCATATTCCTGCGTCGGGACTTCCTTGATCAGGAACGCTCCGCACACCGCCTTTGCCCGATTATTAAAAACAGATATATTTATTCTAAAGGAGAAATATTATGGCTAAAAGAAACATTGTCAAATTCGGGGAGGAGACCTTAAGAAAGCACTCCCGCGAGGTAACGGTCTTTGACGACAGACTTTGGGTACTGTTAGACGATATGTATGAGACCATGAAAGATGCCAACGGCGTGGGCTTAGCAGCGCCCCAAGTAGGTATATTAAAGAGAGTGGTGGTAATAGATGTGGGAGAGGGAAAGTTAGAGCTTATCAACCCCGTTATCACCTCCGCAAAGGGCAAGCAGAGAGATAAGGAAGGCTGCCTGTCAGCTCCCGACGTATGGGGCTATGTGGAAAGACCCGCAAAGGTAAAGGTCACCGCCATGAACCGCTACGGAAAAGAGATAAAGGTAGAGGGCAAGGAGCTTTTAGCCCGCGCTTTGTGCCATGAGATAGATCACCTTAACGGAATTATCTTTACCGATTTAGCGGACGAGATGATCGAGGACGAGGAAGAAAAGGGAAGAAAATAACACTTCGTGCAACTGTTTTGAAATTCTTTTAAGAAAGGACAACATTTTGAATATTGTATTTATGGGAACCCCCGATTTTTCCGTTCCCTGCTTAAAAGCAATAATAAACGCGGGACACAATGTTTCCGCAGTTTTCACCCAACCCGACAAGCCCAAAAACAGAGGTCACAAAATGCAGATGACCCCTGTCAAGGAATGCGCCTTGGAAAATGGCATAGAAGTATATCAGCCCTTGTCCTTGAGAAAGGGCGAGGACGGAGAGAAGTCTTTGGAGATACTGCAAAAGCTTTCTCCCGACTGCATAGTTGTTGTGGCTTACGGACAGATGCTGCCAAAGTCGGTACTGGATATTCCAAAGTATGGCTGTATAAACGTTCACGCTTCCCTGCTGCCCCGATACCGCGGAGCCGCCCCTATACAAAGGTGCATTATGGAGGGGGAAAAGGTCACAGGCGTTACCACCATGTATATGGCGGAGGGGCTTGACACAGGGGATATGATACTCAAAGAGGAAATACCCATAACCGACACTATGACGGGCACAATGCTGCATGACAAGCTGTCGGAAATGGGAGCAAGGCTTATCTGCGAGACCCTTTCCCTCTTGGAAAAAGGAACTGCCCCCCGAACTCCACAAACAGACGACAATACTTGCTATGCCGCAATGCTCAAAAAGGAGGACTGCCGCATAGATTTCAGCAAGCCTGCAAATACTGTATATGATCGGATAAGAGGACTTTCCGACGCTCCCTGCGCTTTTACGTTTTTGGAGGGAAAGCGCTTGAAGGTCTACTTTGCGGAAAAGCTTGATGTTGACACCGATAAGCCTTGCGGAACAGTCATAAAGGGAGAAGGACTGTGCGTAGCCTGCGGAGATAAAAAGGCTTTGCGGCTTACGGATATAATGCCTGAAGGCGGAAAGAGAATGAAGGACAGCGACTTTTTAAGAGGCAGAAAGGTTGAGGAAGGCGCGGTTTTGGGAGAAGAGCCTGCGGCAAACAAGTGATCGGTCAAATCCGCAGATAAAGCAATCGGTTTTTGAAAGAAAACGTTCGGTTTTAATACTAACTTTCTTGGCTATTTCACCGCCAACGCCGCGCATAGTACGGCGAATCATACTGTATACTTACTACAGTATGATAAAGAAATAGTATAAGATAAGCAACGGTTTTTCAGATCTTATGAGGAATAGTTATGGTATTTGAATTTTTCGCCAACAACCCCACGGCGGCTTATTTCCTGGTAGTTCTTGCGGTGATATTCTCTTATGTTATACAGTTCAGGCTGCAATCTACTTTTAAAAAATACAGCCAAGTACACAGCAGAAACAATATCCCTGCCAATGTAATTGCAAGGCAGATATTGGACAGCTACGGGCTTCAGCATATTGTGGTAAGGCACATTGACGGCAATCTTACCGACCACTTTGACCCGCGTTCCAATGAGGTCGCCCTGTCGGACGCCACCTTTTTCAGCACCTCGGTGGCTGCTATCGGAGTAGCGGCTCATGAGGTGGGACACGCAATACAGCACAACAAAAACTATCTTCCCATAAAAATACGCTCGCTGTTCGTACCTATTGCGCAGATCGGCTCAAAGGGCTGGATAATACTGTTTATGCTGGGTATGATCATGGGAATTTCCATATTTGTGGATATAGGGGTAGTCTTATTTGGCTGTGTGGTGCTGTTTCAGCTGCTTACACTGCCCGTGGAATTTGACGCCAGCAGAAGAGCATTGAGCGTTATAAGGAAACAGGGACTGCTGGAAAGCGACGAGATAGGGGGAGCGAGAAAGACCCTCAGCGCCGCCGCAATGACTTATATTGCGGGGCTTATGGTGGCGCTTACACAGCTTATCAGGCTTATTGCCCTGTCCAATAACAGAAGAAGAGATTGATATTAGCATACAAATAAGCACAACATCTCTACAAGGGGGGTTCCACTCTCACAACTTCCCTAAAGGCGGGTTCCTATTTGCACAACTTTACTGATAGCACGAATTTCAAAAAAGACAAAATTTTCGGAGAAAATTTTGTCTGGTTCCAGAAAATAAAGAGGAGCGACGCAACGCGGCGCGGATCTTTATTTTTGGAATTTTGAAATTCTTTTCCAATCAGTAAATTACTGCCAACTTTCTTGAGAGAACCATAATTACCGCCAACTTCCCTAAGAGAAGCACAATTAACACATAAAAGAGGTCACATTATGAAAACAGCCAGACAAACGGTTTTAGAACTGCTGATCCGCATGGACGACAACAAGGCTTACTCAAATATACTGCTTGACAACACCTTTTCAAGAGAAAAACTGCAAAACAGAGACAGAGCCTTTGCTGCCATGCTGTTTTACGGAGTCATCGAAAGGCGCATGACCTTAGATTACATAATACGGCATTATTCGACCACCGAATTTGATAAAATAGATACCGACGTGGTGCAGATACTGAGAATGGGACTGTATCAGCTGCTGTATACCGCAGTTCCCGAAAGCGCGGCGGTAAACGAATCGGTGAACCTTGCACAGCAAAGCAGAAAGGGCTTTGTAAACGGCATTCTCCGCAGCTTCCTCCGTGACGGAAAGCAGATAGATTATAAGGACCTGGAAGGCGCCGCGAAGAAATCCATTGAATACTCCTGCCCAAAATGGATAGTGAAAAAATGGTTCGGAATGTTCGGGGAGGAAAAGACAGAGGAAATTTTAAAGGACAGCTTCGGCAGACCGCCATTATATGTTAGGGTAAATACCCTCAAATGCACCGCGGATCAGCTTATTGCCGAATTTGCCAAGGAAAAGATAGAGGCAAAGAAAAACGCCCTGCTGGACGACTGCCTTGAAGTAGGCAATATACATCAGATAGAAGCCACCGCCGCTTACCGCAAAGGGCTTTTCCATGTGCAGGACATTTCCTCGCAGCTCTGCTGCCGCGTGGCAAGACCCGTATTTAATGAGACGGTCATTGACGTCTGCGCCGCTCCCGGCGGAAAGACCTTTACCATGGCTGAAATTATGGCGAACCGCGGAAAGCTGTACAGCTTCGACCTCTACGACGGCAAGGTGTCTATGATAAAAACGGGGGCTGAAAGGCTGGGGATCTCCATTGTGGAAGCGGCAGTCCATGACGCCACCGTGTATGACAAAAATATTCCCTTGGCGGACAAGGTCTTGTGCGATACGGTCTGCTCGGGACTTGGGGTCATCAGAAGAAAGCCCGAGATCAAATACAAGGAAATGAAAAACATAGAACAGCTCCCTATCGTGCAGAAGCATATCTTAGAAATGGCGTCAAGATATGTGAAGCCCGGCGGAACGCTGATCTATTCCACCTGCACACTCAATACGGACGAAAACGAGGGTGTGGCAGAAAAATTCTTAGCGGACAACCCAGACTTTGCGCCTGTGGTGGTGCCTATTTCGGTAAACGGTATCGAGGATACCTGTATGAGGACATTTTTGCCGGGAACTACGGGAGGCGACGGATTTTTTGCGGCTACGTTCAGGAGAGTCAGGTAGGTTATGGAAAAAACAGACATCTTATCCCTCACCCTTGAGGAGCTGGAAGCGAAATTATTACAATTTGGTGAAAAAAAGTTCCGCGCCACGCAGATATTTCAGTGGCTCCATGACAAAAAGGTGACAGACTTCGACAAAATGTCTAATATTTCTGCACAAACAAGGGCGCTGTTGGGGGAAAATTTTTATATAAATTCGCTGAAAATTCAAAAAAGACTTGTATCAAGTATAGATAATACTGTAAAATATTTATATGTACTGCCCGACGGCAATAAGGTGGAAACCGTGCTGATGGAATATCACCACGGAAACAGCATCTGCCTTTCCACCCAAGTGGGCTGTAAAATGGGCTGTAAGTTCTGCGCGTCAACAAAGGCGGGCTTTGTGAGGAACCTTGAGCCCTCGGAAATTCTCCTGCAAATGTATGAGACGGAGAGAGACAGCGGACGGACAATAGATTCCGTTGTGCTTATGGGCATAGGCGAGCCTTTGGATAACTTTGACAACGTGATAAAATATCTGAACTTGATCTCTCACAAAAGCGGCAGGAATATGAGCCTGAGGCATATTTCCCTCTCTACTTGCGGTCTTGTGGATAAGATCTACAAGTTAGCGGAAATGAAGTTAGGTCTTACCCTTTCGGTATCGCTCCATGCCCCTACCGATGAAAAGCGGGATCAGATAATGCCGATAAACAGTAAATACCCCATAAAGGAGCTTATAAAGGCTTGCGGCGACTATTTCAATGCAACAGGCAGACGCATCAGCTTTGAATTTGCCCTTATAAAAGGCGTAAACGACGATATAGGCACGGCAAGAGAGCTTATTTCCCTTTTAAAGCCCTTGGGAGTATGCCACGTCAACCTTATCCCCATAAACGAGATCCGCGAGGGCGACTACAAGAAAAGCGGCTTTGTGGAGAGCTTTAAGAAAATTCTTTGTGATAACGGACTAAACGCCACCGTAAGAAGAACCCTGGGAGCTGATATAGAAGCCGCCTGCGGTCAGCTAAGACGGGATAATATATGAACAGGGCGAAATGTAACGGGAAAATAACTTATGCAAATCGAAATGTAACGTAATGTAACTTATGCAAATCCAAATGTAACGAGAACGTAACTTACGCAAATTGAAATGTAACCTAAGTGTAATTTCCGCAAGCCGAAAATGTAATGGAGATGTAATTTATGCAAGCGAAAATGTAACGGAGATGTAATTTATGCAAGCGGAAATGTAACAAAAGTGTAACTCATATATAATATATATAAATAGTATATACCACCCTTGCGCACACTCACCGGTTTTTGCGCCATTTTTAGAAGCATTTCACATTTTACGCAAACAACCGCTGTATTATTGATATAAAACGGAGATAAAATAAATTGAAATATTTTTGTAAATCCGACATTGGTCTCCTGAGAAACGAAAACCAGGACAGAGTCTGGGTCAGCTCCTTGGGAGAGAACGAGGAAGCCGTAGTCATGGTAGTCTGTGACGGAATGGGCGGCGAAAATGCAGGCAGCGTTGCCAGCCAGATGACCATAGACCTTATCAAGGACCGTATCGAAAACGGTTTCAGGCTCAGCAATAATAGGAACTTCATCAGAAATCTGTTGATAACTTCGGTAACAGCAGCCAACAGCCTTGTTTTTGACAGAGCCAGGGCGGAGCTTGACAAAAGAGGTATGGGTACCACCTGCGTGGCAGCCATAATATATGACGAGAGAGCATACATAATCAATGTGGGTGACAGCCGCTGCTACCACATTTTTGGCAAAAATATGCAGCAGGTCACCAAGGATCACACCCAGGTGCGCCGCCTTATCGAGCGGGGGGAGATCACCGAGGAGGAAAGCAAGACCCACCCCAACCGCAACTATATCACAAGAGCGGTGGGGGCTATGAGCGATATTACACCCGATTATTTTGAGATAGATATGGAGGCAGGGCAGTACTTGCTGCTTTGCTCCGACGGACTTCACGGCTATGGCGACGATGCGGAAATTGCGGGGATCATTGTAAACAACCCTGTCAACAAATGCTGCGATCTGCTGATAGACTACGCTCTTGCCAACGGCGGCAGGGATAATGTTACCGTGGCTCTGGCGAAATGCTGATATTATATAGTAAATATTTACGCGCTCTGACCGCGCAGGAAGCGTAATTGAGATATAACAAGTTCTAAAAAAACAAAAGCGCGGAGAAATGGCGGAATGTTTATGGACAATAACATTGGAAAAAAGCTTGACGGCAGATACGAGCTGCTGGAGCTTATCGGTGTTGGCGGAATGGCGGATATATACAAAGCCAAAGACATAACCGAGGACAGGATAGTAGCGGTAAAGATTCTCAAGACCGAATTTGTGGGCAGCGAGGACTTTATCCGCAGATTCAGGAACGAATCCAAGGCTATCGCCCTGTTATCCCACCAGAATATTGTCAAGATATACGACGTGGGCTTTACCGACAAGCTGCAATTTATAGTAATGGAATATATCGACGGCATCACTCTCACCGAATATATATCCAAGGAGGGTGTGCTGAAGTGGAAGGACGTTGTTCACTTCACAATGCAGATATTGAAAGCGCTGCAGCACGCTCATGACAGAGGCATAGTTCACCGCGACATAAAGCCACAGAACGTTATGCTGCTGAACGACGGCACTATCAAGGTCATGGATTTCGGCATTGCGCGCTTTAACAGGGAGACCGACAAGACTGTGTCGGAGAAAGCCATTGGCTCCGTCCACTACATCAGCCCCGAACAGGCAAGAGGCGACGTTACCGACGAACGCAGCGATATTTATTCCGTAGGCGTTATGATGTACGAAATGCTCACAGGAAAGAAGCCCTTTGACGGCGACAGCCCTGTTTCCATTGCCCTTATGCACATGCAGTCGGCGGCAAAGAAAATGTCCGAGATCAACAACGCTATTCCCGAGGGTCTGGAGGAAATCACCGAGAAGGCTATGCAAAAGGAGCCTTCAAAGCGCTACCAGACCGCAGGGGAGATGATCAGGGATATTGAGGAGTTCAAGCAGAACCCCAGCATTGTTTTTGAATACAAGTATTTTTCCGCAGACGGCACTACCAAGTATTTTGACAAGGTAACTCCCCCTGCAGAACAGAAGAACACCAAGCCCGAAGGGGAGCAGAAAGAAGCTCCCGTAAAGAAAGGATTCGCTTTGAAAGAAAAAGTAGAAGATCCCGAGGAGATAGACGAGGATCTCGACGATGAGGAAGAAGATGATGACGAGGTTGCGCCCCGCCGCTCTCCCCTGCTGTCTATCCTATTTGCGGTAACTGCGGTATTCGTTATCGTTGCCGCCATAGTTGTATACAAGCTTGTCACCGACACCGTTGCGCCCTCGGGTCCGGGCGGCACCAACAACAATCAGATCGAAGAAATTGTGGTGCCTACCTTTGTGGGAATGACCGAGGACGAAGTTAAGGCGCAGTACGCCGGCAAGTTCAACCTGCGTTTCACCCACGATAACGACTCTGCGGAAAAGAACAAGGTAATTTATCAGAGCGTAGGCGCAGGTACCACCATTAAATCCACACAGCAGATCTCCCTTACCATAAGCCTTGGACCTAAAATGGAGGAGATCGACGAATACAGATCCCGCCCCAAGGAGGAGGCTGTTACACAGCTTAAGAACCAGGGCTTTTTGACCGAAGTCATGTACGTTGACGACGACACCATTCCCAGAAACTGTGTTGTAAAGACCGAGCCCGCAGCCCGTGAAAGAGTAGAGGTAGGCTCAAAGGTAGTTATCGTTGTCAGCAACGGACCTCTTCCCACTCAGACCTATGTACCCGATTTCAAGAATCTGAGAGAGTATGTGGCAAGAGAGAACGCTAAGCGAAACGACATAGTTCTCCTTGTAGAATACAGAGACTGCACCCCCGACAATTTTGTTGAGGAAGGCAGAGTTATTGATCAGAGCATTCCTGCCAACGAGAAGGTGGAGAAGGATACTCAAGTTACTATCTATGTATCCACGGGTAAAACCACCGTCACCGAGAAGGAAGAAGAGATCAGAATGACTATCGGCGCAAATGTTTCCGGTGAGTTTATCTTCAAGTATTATATTGACGGCGTATTGCAGGAGCATCTGACTGTTACCAAGGACGTTGCGCTCAATAAGGAGATCGTTTGGAAGATCGTAGGTTCGGGCGTTAAGCGTTATGCTATCGTTGTTGAGAATCCCAAGACCTCCGAGAGAAAGACCCTGATCGAGTATGAGATAGACTTTGACGCTGATCCTGTTACCAAGGAGCAGATAACCCTTAACGATAAGGTGTTCAGTGAGCTTACACCGGAGCCGGAGGTAACAACTACCACTCCTGCTCCCGCTCCTGAGACTGAGCCGGAGCCGGCGGAGGTCACTACTGCTGATGAAGTGCAGGATCCTGATGAGACGGAGCCTGAATAATTTGTAAAATAACAGCACATCTGCCTTGATAGCACGAATTTCAAAAATCAACTGAGTTCGGAGTTTTTGCCCAATTTTTCAAGCAAAAACTCCGAACTCAGTTAGATAAGAAACTTTTTTAAAATTACCCAGTTTTTCGTACTAATCCCACAGTTTTAAAAGGGATTAGTACAGGTAATCTTTAAAAAAGTTTCTGGTTTTGAAATTCTTTTTAAATCAGTAAATTACTGCCAACTTTCCTGAGAGAACCACAAATCAGCACAACTTTCCCTGAGAGAACCATAAATTACAACCAAGTTTCTTGAGAGCATAAAGGATTTCACAAAAGGAGCTGAACACCAAACCCAATGAACGAACTTACCGGCAGAATAACAGGCATTTCCGGCGGACTTTACTCCGTAGAATGCGGTAATGAGACCCTCCCCGCCCGCTCCCGCGGCGTTTTCCGCCAAAAAGGCATAAAACCCGTTACCGGAGATTTTGTCACCCTTCTACGTGAGGAAAACTCCCAACCCGTCATAACCGATATAGCCGAACGAAAAAACTATATCATCAGACCCCCCCTGGCAAACATCGACCTCGCCGTGCTGGTGGTCTCCTCCTGTGAGCCCAAGCCAAATACCCTTATCCTGGATAAGCTCACCGCCATTTTTGAAAGTAAAGCCATAGAAACAGTTTTCATTTTCACCAAAATAGACCGCGCAGACGCAGAAGCCTTCTCCCAAATATATCAGGAAGTAGGCTATAAAACGTTTTCGGTAGACAACACCACAGGCAGGGGCGCGGAAGAAGCCGCAAATTACCTCAAAGGGAAAACCTCCGCCCTTATCGGCAACACCGGCGTGGGAAAATCCAGCCTCATGAACTATATCGCCCCCACAGTCCTCCACAAGACCTCTGAGATCAGCAAAAAGCTGGGCAGAGGTCGCCACACCACCCGCGAAGTAAAGCTCTATAAGGCGGATAGGGATACATATATCGCCGATACCCCCGGCTTCTCCACCGTGGAAATAAGCAAGTACGGCGCTATTCCCTCCCGCGAGCTGGCGGAAAATTTCAGGGAGTTCGGACAGTTTCTCAACGGTTGCCGCTTCAAGGACTGCGTTCACGTCAAGGAGGAGGGCTGCGTTCTGAGAGAAGCCGTGAAAGCGGGCAGCATATCCTCTTCAAGATACGACAGCTATTGCAGGCTTTTTGCCGAGGCTGTTAATGAGGAAAACAGCAGGTATAAGTAATTCCCTGAATATATATTTTTGATTTTGTAACCCTTATGTAATTGCTTTAAATAAAAATAATTGCAAAACCGTTACCGGCTTTTTACAGCCGATAACGGTTTTTTCTTTAGGGGGTTATTCAAATTATTGTTTGGTTGTTGTTTTGATCATTTATCTGCGCTTTTTGCCGAAAACCACAGCCGCCGCGCTTGCCGCGATCACAGGTACTATTGCAATGGCAAATCCTGTGGCGGGGTTATTGCCATTGGAATTGGAAGCGTTTCCGTTTTCGGAAGCTGTTGTGTCGTCAGTAGATGTTGTGACGTCGGGATCCGTTGTGTCATCGGTAGATGTTGTGTTGTCGGGATCTGTTGTGTCATCGGTAGATGTTGTGTTGTCGGCTGGGGAATCGGGTTCAAGCTCCTCCAAGGACAGTACATATTCGCTGAAATGCTCGGTCACAAATACCATATAGCCGTTTTCAAATTTAGCCTTCATATTTGTATATGTACCGTCGGTCTCGTGGCGGCTTACTATGGTCTTTGCTCCGTCCCAGCCCTCGGGAAGAGGAATTTTTACGGTTACATCGCCTTCGGGCTGAATTTCTTTGCCGTCCTTGTCCTTAATGGTGATGTTGTATGTAACCTTTTCCTTGGAGTCGGGGTCTGCTACGGTTACAGTCAGGGAGGTGCCGCTCAGGTTGGAGTTTTCGAGGATCACGCCATTGTCACTGTCTGCGAGGGAGTCCTTGCCTAAAATTTTATAGGGAACAGGTTTTCCGTTTGACATTTCATAAAGAAACTTCTTATTATCCAAGGATTCGGGAATAGGAGAGTTTTCGGGACAGTAAACTGTTAAGGAAACGCAGCCTGCAAATGTGGCAAATTCAGCATACTCGTTTCCGTCACTTATTTCTGTTTTGTCTGAAAGGAAAACAATTGAAGCAAGGGAAGAACAGCCTGAAAACGAAGTACCTAAATATGTCACAGATTCGGGGATCGTAACGGAAATAATAGATGTGTTATCAGAAAATGCGACATCACTTATCCGAGTTACGCCGTTGGGAATAGAATAGTATTTTGCTTTTTTGCAGGAAAAGCTACCAGCCTTGTTTTATCCTTACTGAACAGTATTCCGTCTACGGAACAATAATTTGGGTTATCTGCATCAACATAGATAGCTGTTAAATCAGTACAGTAATAGCTGTTGAACGCATAATCCATATCCTGTACGGTTTTGGGGATCGATACAGTTATAATACCGCTGCCAAATCTACCGTATATTGCTCTAACCGCCTTCCCGTCAATCTCACCAGGAACAACAATATCCTTGTCCTTGCCTGTGTAGCCTGTAATTATGACTGAATCGGGATCCTCAGCATGAATTACATACTCAAAACCGTCAATTTCACCGTAAACATCTTCCGGTTCGGGATCTTCGGGCACGAAAGGCTCATCGGGCTCATCAGACTTAGCCTCAACCAAAAACGCATCAAGGCACTCCTCAACCGTATGGCTCTTTTTATATGCTTTAATGTCGGTAATGGTGATTGATGCGTTTGATACTACCCCATCAGTGAAAACAAAGAGCTCTGAGCGATTCAAAGACTCAATATACTCAAATTCAGAATCTTCCTCCAAAAACAGTCCGCCAGGGAGTATCAGCTCATAAGAACCATTACTATCAATAACATATTCCATATTATCAGTAGATATCATTGTTACCCATTCATTTATATAAGCATAGCAGTATACGGATAATGTATAATCCAAGTTATCCACATCAAAACAAATGGATATATCCTTTGTTTCTTCAGGAATCTCGACTTCAGTGAACAAGCCGTCATTAGTTACTAAAGGCACACTTACCGAATCAATTGTCATCTCATAAGTCACAGGCTCATAATTCGCAGGAAGAACAGACACTCCCTCCTCCGACACATCGGCGCTCTCCGCCCACACATTCGACATACAGCCGATCAACAGTGTAGCTGCCGAAACAGCTGCAATAACTTTTTTAAGTTTCATAAAAAAACCTTCCTTTTCTTTAGAATTTTGTAAAAATAATTATAGCATATATGGAAAAACTTTTGGTGGACAATTTAGGACAGCGATCGATTTATGTGCAAAAATTTCTTGCGTAACTATCTTTGCAAACCGCCGTCCAATGCGGATTTTTGACGTTATTTGGAAAATCGGAGGTGAAAAAAATTTTTTTGATCCGACAAAAAAGCCTGTTACAGCTGCTCAACACAGCGTAACAGGCTTTTATTTTTCATAAATTTTAAAATCTGAAATACAAAAACGGGTGGTCGGTGGTATTCACCAGCAAAATGCTTGAACCTATGAGAATGATAACGTTGCAGATTATCTCAGCCGTTCCGCTCACTACGGCGGCGCCAAGCTTATCGGCAATCAGCTTTCTGAGCTTGGGTATAACAGGCATACTGAACAGTACAGCCGCCGCAAAAAGGAAAATGTTGTTCATAAACTTTGTCTGAATGGCAACATCAACAAGGCTGTTTCCGTTCAATCCCACTAAGGACTTGAAGAAATTCCCCAACACGCTCATATCCTCAAAGTGGAAGATGCCGAAGCCCACCGCTATCACTATCAGGGCGTACAGGTGGGATAAAGCCGCAGGGATCTTCCGCATGCGCTTATTCCCTATCTTTCTCTCAATAAAGATAAACACGCCGAAGTACAAGCCCCAGATTATGAAGTTCCAGCTTGCGCCATGCCACAAGCCCGTGCAGAACCACACCAAAAACAGGCTCAGATACTGCCTGCGCTTGCCGAAAATGGGCACGTACAGCAGATAATCCCTGAAAAACGAACCCAAGGAAATATGCCACCTTTGCCAGAATTCGGTGATGTTTTTACTGATAAAGGGGTAGTTGAAGTTCTCGTTGAACTTAAAGCCGAAGATCCTGCCCAGGCCTATAGCCATATCCGAATAGCCCGAGAAGTCGAAAAAGTACCACAGCGCCACAAGCACTATGCCGTACCACACGCCCAGAACGGAGACCGTTGACAGATCGGTGTAGCCCTTTTCCGCCGAGCCGAATATGGAAATTACTATCTTGCTTATATTATCCGCAATGATGACCTTTTTGCCCAAACCCACTATAAAGCGGGTTATGCCCTCGCTGATGTCAGCGGCGGTAGATACGCGGCTGTCTATCTCCTTTTCGATAACGCCGTAGCGGACGATAGGTCCTGCCACTAATTGCGGGAAAAGAGATACATACATCAGGAATTTCAGGGGATTTTTCTGCACCTTTACCTTGCCCCAATAGGCGTCCAGGATATATGAGATTATCTGGAAGGTGTAAAAGCTGATACCGATAGGCAGTGATATATTTGGCACGGGAATGTCAAAGGGCAAAATTGCGTTAAGGTTCTCGGTGATAAAGCCCGTGTATTTGAACGCCACCAGCAGCCCCAGGCTCACCACCAGGGACAGCGCCACACCTACCTTTGAGAATTTCGTATCCCGAAATCGGTCAATAAGCAGTCCGCAGAAGTAGTTGACCCCAACGCTGCCGATCATAAGTATGATCCAAAGGGGTTCTCCCCAGGCGTAAAATATCAGCGAAAAAACAATAAGCACCGCATTTTTCCAGTGAATGTTCCTGCACACAAAGTACAGGATCAGACACAGCGGTAAAAATGCGTACAGAAAAAATAAGTCTGAAAACAGCATTTTCGGTTATATCCTTTTTTGTTCTATCTTTTATTTTTGATCGGAAATTATACTAATAGTATAGATCGCACGTTTTTAGCCCAAACGCAGCATCTCGTCGATACACTTGCGTGACTTTTCAGCCTCTTCCTTGGTCATCTCTATCTCAAAGCCGTTCTTGATCGGATCAACCAAGGTGTTGTACACATCAACAAGTGTGGTGAGCTTCATATTAGGGCATATGAGCTTTTTGGAGAGAATGAAAAACTCCTTGTCGGGGCACTCGTATTGGAGAGTTTCGGCAATCTCCATTTCGGTGCCGATAATAAACTGCTTCTTATCCGACTTTTTAGCAAAAGCGATAATGCCTGAGGTGGAGCCAACATAATCCGCCTGCTCCACAACTGCGGGAACGCACTCTGGGTGAACCAGCAGCAGGGCGTCGGGGTGGCTCTCCTTGGCAGCCTTTACTTCCTCCGCAGTAACCGAAGCATGAATGGGGCAGCCGCCCTGTATCAGCTTTATGTCCTTTTCGGGCACCTGCGCCTTGACATAGGCGCCAAGGTTGCAGTCGGGGATAAACAAAATTTTGTCACTGTCCATTTTCTTCACGATCTCTACCGCCGAGGAGCTTGTTACACATACGTCGCAGTAGGCTTTCAGTGCGGCGGTGGTGTTGATGTAGGCTACTACCGCTCTGTCGGGTTCCTTTTCGCGCATAAATTTCAGCATTTCGGGATCCATTTGTTCAGCCATAGGACAGCCTGCCAGGGGGTGGGAGAGGTAAACGTGCTTTTCCATATTCAGCATTTTAGCGGTCTCAGCCATAAAATGCACTCCACAAAAAAGAATGTTATTTTGAGAAGCGGAGCAAACGTCGCGGCTGAGCTTGAAGCTGTCGCCCACGATGTCGGCGATCTCCAAGATCTCTCTCCTGACGTAGCTGTGGGCTAAGATGCAGAAGTCTTTTTCTTTTTTGAGCTGTAAAATGCGCTCTTGCATTTCATGTATTGTCATAATATAGTCTCCTTTCTGATCCTATACTATAATTATATATAAATTACGGGATTTGTCAATTTGTAACCTGCTAAAATATTTTTTTGGGAGAATTACTTTAGGGTACCTCTAAAAACCACTGTGAAAAGCAAAAATGAACAGAGTGCGCCGAATGTGAGGAAAGCCGTCGAAGGCGGGCTGACGCCCGTCGAGACGGATTGACGAAACAGGCGGTGTGCTCTGTTCGTTTTTGCTC
>JAAVIE010000160.1 GCA_014799325.1 Oscillospiraceae bacterium | reverse complement strand
GGAACCGGACAAAATTTTCGTTGAAAATTTTGTCCTTTTTGAAATTCGTGCTATCAGAGAAGTTGTGAGAGTGGTAACCCGCATTATTTAACTTGTGCTATCAAAGAAGTTGTGAGAGTGGTAGCCCGCATTATTTAACTTGTGCTATCAGAGAAGTTGTGAGAGTGGTGGCCCGCATTATTTAACTTGTGCTATCAGGGAAGTTGTGAGAGTGGAAACCCGCTTTTAGGAATGCTGTACTGTTTTTTTACCTCCGATGACCCTCTCCAATATCCTCCTGTCCAACATCACCAAAAACAGCAGATACCCCAAACCGCCCATACAAACTGTCAGCATCATGCGAATTATTCCCCCGAAATTGCAAAATAATATGTAATAGGCAACAAGCCCCAAAAGACAGCACACCGCCGCAGCGGCAAAGGGCTTCACAAAAAGGGAGAATATCTTTATCCTGACCCCCAGCGCCGATCTCAGGCACACCAAGCCAAGGATCATAACCAGCAGGTGAGATAAAACCGTGGAAATTGCCGCTCCGCAGATCGAAAAATAAGGGATCCTCAAAAGCAATAGATTTAAGATTAGCTTTGCGGCAGACCCCGACATCATCAGCTTTATAGGCAGGTCAAATCTCCCTATTGCCTGAAATACCGAAAACAGCCCTCCGCAAAGAGCTATGGGAATGCCCCCGATACAAAGTATAGTGAGGGGATAAACGCTGACGCTTATCTCGGCAGTTCGGGAGGGATAAAGCAGGGTCAGCACAGGCTCGGCCAACGCCCCCAAAGAAAGGCACAAGGGCAGACCTATGACAAATATCCCCGTCAGTAAAATGCTTACATTCCTTTTGATCTCGTTTTTATTGCCCTGCTCGTGAGCTGCCGCAATGGAGGGCAGAGCGCTTTTGCCGATAAGGGCGGTAAGGGAGGTTATGAGCATAAACACCGACAGCACTATCCCAGTATAGCTTCCATAGGCGAAATTGCCGAAATTCTGCGCCCCTGCTTCATTTATGGCATCTTTGAATGTGAGATAAAAGAACTCTGTGTTTTTCCCGAAGCACTCCTGGATACCGCCCGAAATGGTCAGCAGGTCGATAAAAGAACCTAAATTGATTATCACCGCACCCAGGGAGATGGGCAGGGACTGGGTGATTATCTTTTTGATAAGGGCGTACTTTTTGGGTGGTTCGGGGCTGCTTTCCAAATCAAAATCGGTAATTGAGTCTGAACCCAGCTTGTTTCTGAATATCAAAAACACTGTTCCGCAAAGCTCGCCCACAGAAACGCCCAAAACCGCCGCCGCGGCGCAATAGGGGATAACCTTGTCTGTTGGGATTATCCCCTCTTTCCCCAAATAGAGGACTGCTCCCGCAAGTCCCAAGCCCATTACCGCCTTGACTATGGCTTCGATCACCTGTGAAAGGGCGGTGGGCATCATATTTGACAGTCCCTCGTAATATCCCCTATATGCGGCGGCAAGACAGCAAAACAGCACCGAGGGCGAGATCGCCAGCACCGACAGCAAGCTTTCATGCGAGTTTGCCGCATAGTCCGAAAAAGGCAGGGCAAAGACGATCATAAACACGGTACCCAAAATTCCCGAGATCACCGACAGGGTAAGGGCGGCTGATCTGATGCCTCTGACTTCCTTAAATCTGCCAAGTGCGGCGCTCTGAGCCGTCATTCTTGTTACGATAACGGGAAGTCCTGCTGCCAAAACAGTATACACAGGCGAAAAAAAGCTGTAAGCTGTGGAAAAATAGCCCATGCCTGTTCCCCCTATCATATTGGTAAGAGGTATTTTCAGCACTGCGCCCACTATTTTGGTAACAAACATAGCTGTAAAAAGGATCAGCGTATTCTTAAAAAAGCCCGATCTTTCTTTCATTTTAACATTTTCCTTTCCTGTACTTGTACATTTTTATTCGGACAAGGACAGAATATGCGGAAAATGTTGTAATTTCAGTGAAACTTCTTGAAAAAATGCCCTATCTCAGCGAAGACTTTTGCAATATTTGTAACTGTTTTGTAACCATTTTTCTATTGACTTATATATTAAAGGGTGGTATACTCTATAATGTATGATATATTGAGATATTATTGTAAATTATACAAAGATATTGGAATGATTGGAGGATTGGAATGATTGGAGGATTGGAATGAAAAGTTTTATAAACGATCTGATGTTTCCGATAAAAGAATTACAAGCTTTTTTCAGTAAACGGCTGGCGGCTTCTATCATCGTTACGGTGATCGCAGCAGTGTCCGTGTGCTTATTGTGGGGGCTGACTGCCGCGGCTATAACCGCTTTGGCGGTTGCTGTACTGTTCTTTGGGTTAAAGCTTTACAGATTTTACGGAAGTAATTCCCTTGTCAGTATGGCGCTTTCCCTTATCCTTTCGGTATTTACGGCAAACGGGCTTAAAGAGCTTTTGCCTGTATCGGAAAATAGCGCTGTGCTTGGAACAGTCTGTCTTTCGGCGCTTATCTTCCTTTTGCTGACGCTGTTTTTCGGGATCTTTCTCTATTACGGTGCTTCGGACAAGCTCAATTTTAAGGGTTTGGGGAAATTGGCTCTGGGCGGCGGCGCAATGCTGTTTATCCTCTTTGTCTTTATTCCCTGTGACAGCTATGTCAACAACTTTTCCGACTTCAATTTCCCTTTGACGGCGTTTATTTTTATACTGCTTGGCCGCTTTTTCCTCTATCTTCTCCCCTTTGCTTATTTGGGAGCAGTCTTGAAGGAAAATCAGGCAGGCATACTTTTTAACATACTTTGCGGTCTGACACTTTGCTTTTACGCCCAGTTTATGTTTATGAACGAAAATCTTGGGCTTGTAATGGGCGAGGAGGTCAAGTGGGAAGAACACTTAGACTACGGCTTTATCACCCTCGGGGTGTGGGTCGTGCTGCTTGCTCTGCCCTTTGTACTGTCAAAGGTATTGAAAAAGCTCTGGAAAAGCATTTCTCCTGCGATCCCTGCCTTTGTGGGCATTATACAGCTTGTGAGCCTGATAATTATTATTGCAGCTTCGGAAAACGACCTTTTCGTATACAGAAACGAAAGTATGGACTACCAGGAGCAGTTCACCGTTTCAGCCAATAAAAATATTATTACCTTTATCTTTGACGCGGCAGACAACAAATATTTCAAAAATATCCTTGAAAACCGCCCCGAAGCCTTCGAAGGCTTAGAGGACTTCACGGTATACACCAACACCTGTTCCGTATACGACTACACCGTAGCTTCAATATCACAAATGCTGACAGGCACGGAAAGCATACCTATGTACGACACCCAGGGCTGGCTCAGAGAAGCCTGGAACAGCGAGAAGGCGGAGGATTTCTACGCAAGGCTCCACGAAGCAAACTACACCGTCAACGGCTTTATGTACACCGACGCTCCCGTGGAGCTGCTGGCAGGCAAATACGACAACGCAAGCTCTGCAAAAAAAGAGATAGCCGCCAACAGAGATGCCATTGCCGACAGCATTATGAAGATCTCCGGGTACCGCTGCGCGCCCTATCTGCTGAAACGGTTTTTCAGCATTCAGGACGTGGACTTCAAATCCTTTGTAACTGCCTCTGACACCGAGTACTACTATACCGATGCGGCTTATAAGGAGCATCTGACCCTTACTAAATCCGACAGCAGCGACAACTACTTTATTTTTGAGCATCTGCTGGGTCCTCACCCGCCTTGTGATGATTATATTGAGGAAACTGTAAACTGCCTGAATATAGTTAAAGAATATATAAGACAGCTCAAGGAAATGGGGCTGTACGACGACGCCTTTATCATAGTCACCGCCGACCACGGCAGCCACACCAGCGATTTCTCCCAGGCAGCCGCAACGCCTATCTATATGGTAAAGGAAGCAAACAAGACCCACGAAAAGTTGGAGATAACCGACGCGCCCCAGTACCACACAGATTTTCTCGCTACCTATCTCTATGCGGCAGGCCTGTACACCGAAGCGGACAGAGATGTTTACGGCAGCACAGTTTTTGATTACAAAGAGGGCGACGAAAGGGAGCGTATCTGGTACGACCACACCTCCGACGACAGCAAGCCCAATCCCAACAATGCTTCCTGCAATGTTTACTACGCCTACAAGTACACAGGAAACGACAGTGATTTAAAAAAGCTTCTTAACGATAAAACACCTTATGAGATAATCGTTAAAAAATAAAAGAAAAATAAAAAAACAAGATAAGGAGAAATAAGATGAAAACAAAAAGATTTATCAGATTCGGACTTTATGCCGCCGCAGCCGCAATTATGCTTACACAGAGCTGCTATGCTTACATTGACCCCGCTGCTACAAGCTATATTCTGGCTATCGTTTCGGGCGTTGTTGTTGCCATAGGCACTACCTTCGGTATAGTATGGAACAAGCTCAAAAGAAAGATGAAGAAAAAGGACGACGAGCCTGCGGAGCTTGTGCAGAACTATGACCCCGAAGCAGGCAAGGGTGAAAACGTAGTTATCACCGCAGACGATCTGCTTGCAGATGATGACGAGAACGCGAAAAAGTAATATCGGCAGCCGCCGAAAAGCGGATATACAACGCATTTTTACTGACATTCGGGAGGTGCCTTTTTGGACGCAGTAATAGATTTTCTTATCGGAATTTTGGGCTGGATAATGTACGGCTGCTATTATCTGATAAAGAATTACGGACTTAGCATTATAGTCTTTACCTTTATAACAAAGCTGATATTGTTCCCCGTTTCACTTCTGACCCAGAAGAACTCAATAAAAATGGTTCAGATGCAGCCCCAGCTTAATGCCCTTAAGATCAAGTATATTGACGACAAGGACAAGTACACCGACGAGCAGGTAGCTTTGTACAAAAAATACAAATACAATCCCTTTATGGATACCATTCCCTTGCTGATACAGATACCTATTATCTTAGGCTTAGTAGGAGTAGTTTACCGCCCCCTGTCCTATGTTATGAACATTGACAGAGGCGTTATCGAACAGCTCAAGGACTGGCTGGTGAACACTCTCGGTATTGAAGCGGACAATATGTTTCAGCTGTCTATCTTTCAGCAGATACGGGAGGGGGCGGCTGTTCCTTCTGCTATCCCTCAAACCGTTGTTGACATGATCCGTAATTTTGATATGAATTTCTGCGGCTTCAATTTGGGGCTTACCCCCTCATTCAGCGGAAATTATGAGCTTTTGCTTATCCCCTTGCTGGCAGGTCTCAGCGCGTGGCTTTTGTGCTTTGCGCAGAATAAGATCAACGTTTTGCAGATAGCCCAGAATAACGCTATGAAAATTACCACTTCGGTTATTATGATAGCTTTTTCCGTTTACTTCTGCTTTTTAGTTCCCGCAGGTGTGGGTCTGTACTGGATCTTCGGTAACCTTTTCGCTATCCCCTCTATGGTGCTTTGCAACGTGGTAATTCCCCCTAAAAAATATATAGATTACGACTATCTGCTGAAATCAAAGGAGCAGATGCTCTTAAAGGAAAAGGAACATAAAAAATACTCCAAGAGAGAAAAGGCAGACTACAAGCGGTTTTTCTCGGTGGAGAACATGCAGCTGATGATCTATTCCGAGTCCAACGGCTTCTACAAATATTATGCGGGAACGATAGACTACATCTGCGAGCATTCCGATATTCAGATACATTATGTAACCAGCGACCCCAACGACAAGATCTTTGAGGACAAAAGGCAGCAGATCCACAGCTACTTTGTGGCAAGCGACAAGCTGCTGATCCCCCTGTTTATGAAGCTGGACTGCGATATGTGCGTGATGACCATGCCCGACCTTGAAAAATACCACATCAAGCGTTCAAGGGTGAGAAAGGATATTGAGTATGTGTATGTGGTACACGGCATAGGCAGCAACGCCCTGACATTGAGAAAAGGCGCTCTGGACTGGTACGACACTATGTTCTGCCCCACCGTAGACGGCGAAAAGGAAGTCAGGGAAATGGAGGAGCTGTACCACACCAAGCCCAAGGTACTTATTGAAGCGGGCTATATGCTTATCGACGAGATGATCGAAAAGTACGATAAAATGGAGAAAAAGGAGAATGACCCTCCCAAGATCCTTATCGCACCCTCATGGCAGCCCGACAATATCATAGACTTGTGTGTTGATGAGCTTTTGGAGCAGCTTCAAAAGACAAAATACGAAATTATCCTGAGACCTCACCCACAGGCGGTAA
This sequence comes from Oscillospiraceae bacterium, assembly GCA_014799325.1. GTDB lineage: Bacteria > Bacillota > Clostridia > Oscillospirales > Ruminococcaceae > Ruminiclostridium_E. The sequence goes on along the minus strand of JAAVIE010000160.1, from coordinate 10,880 downwards.
GACACGCTCCCGAAAAATTTGCGGAAATGCACGAGAAGTATGACGGCACCAATATTGAAGTACAAACCGACTTCTCCTCCAATAACCCCGTAATGGAAGCCGATGTGCTTATCACCGACTGGTCGGATATTTCCTTTGAGTTTGCATTTACCACCAAACGCCCTGTTCTCTTTATCAACACCCCTATGAAAATTATGAACCCCGAATATGATAAGATAGCCACTACTCCCATAAATATATCTTTGAGAAATGTTCTAGGCAAGGCGGTGGAGGTTGATGAGCTGGACAAGGTAAACGGCATTATAGACGAGTTTATTCAAAACCGTGCAAGCTATCATGACACTATTGAAAATACGCTGAACGAGAGAGTTTACAACGTGGGCAAGAGTAAGGTCATTTACGGAAGATATATTATAAAGAGGCTTGCAAAGAGTAAGTAACAAGCTAAAAATAAAGAGGCTTGCAAAGAGCAAATAACAAGCTAAAAATTCCGCATATAGACTGCTTAGAGTTTATGTGCGGATTTTATTTCCTTGGAAAAGGAGGGCAAGAGGATATATGACTAAAGACAGAACCATTTACAAAAAAGCGCTAAAATTAGCCGTCCCCATAATGGTACAAAACGGTATCACCAATATGGTGGGACTTATTGATAATCTAATGGTAGGCAGTCTTGGCAGCGAAGCCATTACCGCTGTTTCCATAGTTACACAGCTGATCTTTGTGTTCAACTTAGCGATTTTCGGCGGTTTTTCGGGTCCGGGAATTTACGGCGCGCAGTACTACGGAAAAGGCGATACAGAGGGCTTCCGCAATACGGTGCGCATCAAGCATTGGATAGGGCTGATAATACTTATAGGCGGTATACTGATCTTCCTTTTCGGCGGGGAATTTCTGATAGGACTGTATCTGAGGGGCGAAAGCGAAGATGTGGATCCTGTGCTGACAATGAAGCTGGCAAAGGAATATCTGTCAATAATGCTCTGGGGGCTTCCCTTTTTCGTGGCAGGACAGATCTTCACAGGCAGTCTGCGTGAAACGGGAAACAGCGTAAAGCCCATGATCTCGGGAATCGTTTCGGTTTCCATGGACATAATCTTCAACTATATTTTCATTTACGGTAATTTCGGTATGCCGCGCTTGGAGGTAAAGGGCGCCGCTGTTGCGTCGGTTATCGCCCGTATCACGGAAGCGCTGACAATAATTATATGGGCGTTTGCGACAAAGAAAAAGCATACTTTTCTGCAAGGGCTTTACCGCACCTTGCTTTTAAAGGGCGGTACCGCCTGGAAGCTGCTGAAAAAGAGCATTCCCATTTTCTTCAACGAGCTTCTGTGGGCGGCAGGGCTGGCGGTGCTGACACAGTGCTATTCTATGAGAGGATTGGACATTGTGGCAGGCGTCAACATTTCCAATGTGCTGTGCAATCTCTTTAACGTGGTGTTTGTGGCGCTGGGCAATGCGGTAGGCATTATTACAGGACAGACCTTGGGAGCGTCTAAGTTTGAGCAGGCGAAAAAGGATTCTTTCAGGCTTGTTTGGTTTACCGCAGCCATTTGTGTGCTGCTGGCGGCAGGGCTTATATCTATTTCAGGGCTGTTTCCCTCATTCTATAATACCACTGATGAGATAAAGGGCTTTGCCACCAGGTTTATTATAATAACGGCGCTGTTTTTCCCTGTGCAGGGCATACTTAACACGCTTTATTTTACTCTTAGGTCGGGTGGAAAGACCTTTGTGACATTTTTGTTTGACAGCGTTTATTCCTGGGTGCTGCCCGTGCCCTGCGCTTTTTTGCTGTGCAGATTTACAGCGCTTTCCGTATTTGTTGTGTATGCTATAATTCAAGCGGCGGATCTTATCAAGGTCACTATCGGAGCGGTGTTGATACGCAAGGGTGTGTGGATCAGTAATCTGGCTGACGATAAAAAGGATAGTGAGGAGCAAAGGGCAGATCTTAAAGCTTCTTAAAAAAGTTGTAAAAAGCCGTGTAAAAGCCGTTTGTGAAAACCGCCTCCTCACCTGCAAAGCAACAGTTCCGCCTCTTCCCTGCTTAAATTGGGATTTAAAGCCCCATTGACCCCATTAGCTATTATCTCACCGAACCTCCCCACTACGGAATCAATATCCCGTGGAGTCACCATAAAAGATCCGCTGACGCCGTCAGCCACGGAATCAAGGTCGATAACGGTAGGCACGCCCACAGCGATGACCTTGGTCTCCATGTTGAGCTTGTTTACAGCGGTACGGTTTCCCCCCACTCCGCTGCCGGGGGCTATCCCTGTGTCGGTGAGCTGAATGGTGCTTGCCAACCGAGAAAAGTCACTGCAGGCAAGGCTGTCTATAACAATTATGGCAGAGGGCAGTAGTAATTTTGAGATAGTGTGGAGATATTCGGCGCTTTCGATCCCTGTCTGCCCCATTACGCCCATTTCCAGCACTGCCACAGGACGAAGTCCAAGCTCTTTAAATTCCGCAGTTTCGGACAAATGCGCCGTGGCAGGGATATTGTGTACCGTCCTAGCTCCAAGACTGTCGGGAGTCACCCATTCGTTGCCAAGACCTGCCACCAATACCCTTTCCCAGCCCATTACGGGCTTTAGCAGCGTATTGAGATAATGGGTCAGGGCGCAGCTTACAGCGCCTTTGTCTGCAATGTCTGCATTATCGCAGTGGAGGGTGATGTATTTTCCTGCGGGCTTTCCTATAAGCTTTTCGCCATGCTTGCCTACAGTCACGCAGGTGGCTTTTACTCCGTTTCGCATTTCCTCGGTCATTTCTATATCCTTATCGTTTAACTCTGCCCCGAATTCTACTGCAAGGTCGGTTCTTTTCATTTTTCTATACTCCTCTTTTGTAAAAATACACAATAATTTCATCTACATTAGTGATTTTTTCTCATCTTTGTTAAAATATACCGAATTTTTGAAAAAATCAAAAAAACACTTGAATTTGATTGCATTTTGTGGTAAAATATATCGAGTGGAAAAAAGCCAATAGGAAAAACTCCTTGCGGCATATCATTGAGAATATTGCGAGGAGGTGTAACAATGCCTAACATTAAATCTGCCAAGAAGAGAGTGTTGGTTTCCAAGGTAAGACAGGCACGCAACAAGGCAGCTAAAACTCAGCTTAAAACCGTTATGAAGCAGGCAAGAGCAGAAGGCGCTGACGATGCAGCAAGACTCGCGGCCGTTAAGAAGCTTGATAAGGCAGCAGGCAAGGGTCTTATTCACAAGAACAAGGCAGCCCGTCTTAAATCAAGAATGGCTAAGAAGGCTTCCGCTACTGCATAATTTAAAAATAATGAGGCTGTTTTTACAGCCTTTTATTTTTTTGTAAAAAACCATTGATTTTTACGGTAAAATATAGTAAACTGAAAAAAAGAGTGTTTATGACGCTTAAAATAAAGATTTCTGAAATTTGTGGGGTCAAAAAGTATGATACGCCCGAATAAATTATTCGCCCAATATATAAGATCCGCCTTAGCCGCCGCAGCTGCATTTTCTGTCCTCACAGGCTGCTCGGGGAAAACCGATACTGCAGCGAACGGCATACGGCTCATCTGGTCATATTCCAACGTTACCGACAGCGGAATACTCTATGCCGATGACAAGGAAAGACTGAATTTTCTTGATTATGAATCAATGAACACCACTGTTCTTTGTTCAAAACCAAACTGCGCCCACAATGACTCGGAGTCCTGCTCTTCCTACGGAATAAGCAATCACCCTATTCTATACGATAACAAGCTGTATTATTTTGATGTGGAGTCTGTTGTTGACAAGGACGGAAACTACAATGACATCACCACCATTTACAGGTCGGAGACCGACGGTACGGACAGAGTACCGCTGTACAAGGCGGAGGGTATGTATATGGCTCCCTTTTACAGATTGCTCCTAAAGGGCGATACGGCTTATTTTTATATGGCAAATCTGGGAAATGACATGGGAAACTCCACGGGATACGATATTGGATATTTTTGCAGCTACAATATTCCCTCCAATAAATTTAAAATCATAGATAAAATTTATGAGGGGTATCACTCAGGAGCGTGGATCTACGGAGCTTGGAATGATAAGATATTCCTTACAGCCTCATATTCAAAGGAAAAAGTAGATTTCCCCCCGGGCGGCGACAGTGAAGCTTTTGACAAATATCAGCAAGCGATCAAAGACGCCACAGTTGATGAATATCTGGTTTATGACACCCAGACAGGCACCCTGACACAGTCGGAGCTGCCCGTTCCTGTATATGCGGAGGAAGGTGTTTACACTTACGAAGGTGAGAGCGGCTTGGTTCTGCTTTCCGAAAAGGGAGAAGAAATGCTGTTAGAGGGCTTTGAGAAAGATGACGGTCTCTGTGTGATCAATGGGATACTTTTTAACATCACTAAGAAAAAATGCGTTAAGCTGTCGGAAAAAGGCGCGGTATATTCCCTGAACATTTCCGGCAGACAGGTCGTAAAAGCTTATTATAACGGCAATTACATAGTTAAAGAAGATATTGTGGAAGCTGACGGCAGTATATCGGGAACAAAATATGAAAAAATGTCGGAGTCGCAATTGATAGGCGAAAGAGCATAAATTGTCTGAGTTTTTCTGAATTTGGAGGATCAGATCAATGAAAAAGATTTTTGGTATTTTAGGATTATCATTTGCGGTATTACTGTCCGCTTGCTCATCCTCAGCAGATAACGATGCAGACAGGACAGAAGCCGAAACCGAAAATTCAACACCGCCAATTACATCAGATATAATTGAGGAAGAGGAAGACTCCTTCCCTCTGCTTAAGATCAATTTCCCCACCTTGGAGGAAGTACAGCAGGAATACCCCGATAAGACCGTTCTTGTGTGGGTCATTGAGGAAACCGGTTATGAAAGGAATTACCCCTTCCGCACAAGAGAGGTAAACGAGTATCTTGATTCCAAGGGGTACGATCTTGCGGTATGCTTTTATACCATACGAACAGCTTACGCTGACGAAGATAAAAATGATTATTATACAGACCGTGTCAAGGATATGGTGGAGCGGGGAGAGCAGGCAGATATTATCTATTCCTCCTACACCTATATTGAGGAGGGCGGCAGCAACGCCTATTTTAAAGACGTTTGCAACGGACTGTTTGAACCGCTGGACGGTTATTTTGATACGGAGATCGGTAAAAAACTTTATGATCTGATGCCCGAAAAGCATTGGAACGGTCTCAGAGTTAACGGAAGTATTTACGGTATTGACGGCGCGCTGCTCACTCTCAGCGACGATTACGGCTACTATGTCAATGCCGAGCTTGCGGACAAATACGGTTTTGATACCGCAAAGCCTGTAGAGGAGCAGCTTGACATACTTAAAAGGGTCAAGGAAAACGAAGATTGCGACGTTTTTGCAATGTCCAGTGATAAGATCGGCTCTGCCGTCTGTTTTGCGGATATCAAAGAAATAACAGGTGCGGTATATTGGAATGACCAAACGCATACCGCAGAATGCGTTTTGGATAACGCCCAATATATGGATAGACTAAAGCTTTTGTACTGGATAAAAAAGGAAGGGCTGTATACAAACGTAAATGACAGAAATTTAAAAAGCTTTTTTATTTTTCAGGACAATAAAGCAGGGGGAAGCACTGTATATGACCCCAAGCAAATAACAGAAGTGGATTATTTCGATAACACAGTAAAAGCATATCCCGTATTTAAAGAGCCTACATCGGTAAGAAGCTGCTATATGGCAACAGGGATCTGCAGCGATTCAAAGAACAAGGAAAAAGCCTTTGAGCTGTTGGCGCTGACACAGACCGATCCCTATCTGAATAATCTCCTTACCTTTGGACTGGAAGGAACGGATTACAGCCTTGCGGAAGATAAGGCGGACACAATAGTGAATTATATCAGCATTGTCCGTTTTCCCAATAAGATGATATGCAATCGGTTTGATGACAGTTTTTCGGCGGAGGATCATAAAAAAATATACGATAATGCCGAAGTACACAATGACACGGATTTTGCCTTTGACGCAAGCGGCTTGATCAAGGAGACCTTTGAAACCTCGTTGCTCATGATGAATTTTACATTGCCTGCTTCCGAAAAAAGCTTTGACGAGGTGATCTCAGATCTGAGAAGCAGTCTTGAAGAAGCGGGTCTGCAAAAGATCATTGATGAATGCAACAGACAGTATAATGAAGTTTATTTGAAAGGGAAAAATGCCGAATAGATCGTTATATTAAACAAATCTTGACCGATACTATGAATAAAAAATGGCAAAAGCTACAAAATTTCTGCATGAGGTAATAATTTTATAAAAAATATTCCGTTTTTGCTCTCTGTAAGTGTTATGTATTATAGAGGGCAAAAATTTTAACCAAGAACTTGGAAAGGCAGAAAAATGTATAAAAAATTATGCTTTTTTTTATTATCGGCAATTTTACTGTCAGGCTGCAATTCTGATGAAACACAGCAGATCGGTACAAATGCTTCACTGTCGGGATCCGATATTCAGGAAATTGTGTATTCAACCACAGAGGGGGAGCTTACCTTCAGTGATGAGTTGACCTCCGAAGAAACGGAAAAAATATATCTCAGGAACTTCCCCACATATGATGAAATAAAAGCGCAATATCCCGATAAAACAGTCCTTGTATGGTCTTTCGACGGCAATATGTTCGATAACAGAAGAAATATTCGCACAAGAGAACTGAATGCCTATCTTGATCGGCAGGGCTATGATTTCGCCCTGTGCTTTGAAGTTGCAAACACATTGCTTTCCGACGATAAATACGCCTACATAAAGTATATCCGAAATAAGGTCGACAGCAGCGAGCCTGTGGACATAATCTGCAATTCCGCTCGGTTTGTGACCGCCAGCCGCGCCGAGGGTATTCCACCCTATAATGCCGCAGTGTATGAAAAAATTATGGAGCCTTTAGATACATATCTTGAGGGGCAGTCAGGACAGGAGCTGTATCGGCTTATGCCTGAAAATTTTTGGAGATCCCTTGAGATCGACGGCAAAGTTTACGGTTTTAACGGCTGCTTCAATCAGCTGTCAGAGGATTTTGGATATTATGCAAACAAGCAGCTTACGGATCAATATGGATTTGATATTGAAAAACCCATCTCGGATCAGATAGATATTTTAAAGTCTATAAAAGAAAATGAAAATATTGATATTGTGGCAGCCCCCAATATCGACAAAAAAACCGAAGCGGACAGCTTTGGCGCGCCAAGGCAGGTGACCGACGGGGTATGTATTGATAATGGAGAAATAAAATCAGTCCTCGACAGTGAAAGCTACAAGGAAACCTTAAGACTGTTCAACACACTGTTATCCAATGGATTGTTGAGCTATACGAGCCTGGCTGACACTCACAGAGAAAGCGCCTTCATTATAACGGACAGCAGGCAGGCGGGAGCTGTTGCCTATAAAGATCGGGAAAGCGTTTGGATAGATTATTACGGTACGGAGATCGAATGCATTCCCGTATTTGGCGAAAACACACTGATAAAAACCGCCGCTGTTGCCACAGGTATCTGCGCTTATTCAAAAAATAAAGAAAAAGCCTTTGAAGCATTGTCGCTGATAATGACCGATCCCTATATCAATAATCTGTTATCTTACGGAATATGGGGAGAGGATTATACCTTATACGGAAACAGAGCTGTCCTCGATCCCGCACATGGCCACCCCTTCGGAGAGCTAAGATTTTCCAATAAAATACTGTGCTTCTCTGCCGAAAGCGATTATGAAAACGCCGCCGAGATCTATACCGACGCCTTTAACAACGGAAACACAAAGGATCTGGGCTTTGTATTTGACGGACGCGAAGTAGAGAATGAAATAATCGCAGTGACAGCTGTCATTCAAAAGGATCTCTCAAAGCTCCTGATCGCCAAAGATTTTGACGGGGAAATAGAAAACATAAAGCAAAGTCTGAGGGAAGCAGGCTTGGATACTGTCATTGACCAATGCAAAAAACAGTATGCAGATTGGAAAATGGGTGAGATAAATGAATAAGATGATCGGAAGTGCGGTGTGTGTAACGGCAGCTTTGATACTGTTATCGGGGTGCAGATCCAAAGTGACACAGAATGAGGATCAGGTCAGAGAGGTCAGCTCATTCAGCAATCTTTGCAATAACGGCGAGCTGTATATGGATAACGATAAAACAGTGTTCTGTGATTTTATTTCAATGACTGCCGCTCCGCTCTGTTCAAAGCCAAACTGCCCCCATAATAACGAAAAGATCTGCTCCGCTTATAATATGTATGGAGTGCCTTTTCTTTACAATGAGAAAATTTATTATTTTGTTTCTGATGCGATCGACAACGGAGACAAAACTTTTTCGGACATCACCGATGTTTATATTTCCGATACGGACGGCACCAACAGAAGCGTTGTGAAAACTATTAAAGATCTATGCCCGGAAGAAGGGTCAAATATGTTCATTGTGGGAAATGAGCTGTATTTATTTGCGGTAAAGCATAACTTTTCCGAATATGGAGGGTACGGCAGTGAGCAAACTAAGGAAGTCCGCTTTTGTAAATTTGACTTGACCGATTATTCCCTTACCGATATTGCATTACTTGGAACAGACTATTCAAACAGCAGTTATTTTTTAGGAGTGTTTAACGGCAGTATTTACTTTAATTACAGCTACTTGGAAGAGCCTGATGTTGATTTTGAAAATACTGATTATAAGCACAAGGAATACAAATACGATCTGAAAAGCGGAGAGATTTCCGATAATGATGTTGACAATTTACATATGATCTCAGGCGGCTGGATAATTATAAAAAACGGTTCAGGCTGTATTATGAGGAATGAAAAGGGAGAGGAAATTACCCTTGAGGAGAATTACAGCGATTTTGACTGCATAGTAAACGATATTGCCTTCAGCGGATATTACGGCTACTGCGTGGATCTTAAAAGCGGTAAAAAATACAGCCTTGATTTCGGTGGTGAGAATTCACAAAATTCAAGATATACAGTAAAGGATCATATTGATGTCAGATATATAGTAGGGGTGCAGAACTATGCCGAAAACAGCAGAGAATATATTTCTTTTACGGAAGATGAACTGATAGGGGAAGAAATAAAATGAATATGCCGAAAATCGAAGTCCTTTCAATATTTTGTATTATTTCTCTTATCTTCCTTTCCTCATGCAGCGGGGGTAAGTCGGACAGCGATCATTACGATCGGGAATATCCCGTTAAGGTCAGCATGGATTTTGAGGGCGGCTTTTTATACAGAGAATTCGGAGATGCTGTTTTAAAGGTGTTTGATTATGAAAGCCGCAGTCTTGTACCGCTGTGCGCCAAGCCTAATTGCCTTCACAACAGCGCTGACTGTAATGCAGTAAGAAAAAATGATGCTGCTTCCCTCTTTCTCTATCATAACAAGCTCTATGCCTTTTATACCGATGTGGAAGCAGTGGACGCTGCCGCCACAGTCGGCAGGGTCAGAACAGCAATAACCGTTTCGGACACGGACGGAAACAACGAGATGATTCTTATAAAGTTTGACGGAGAATATGAGGACGCTTATCCCTCCTATATTTATAACGGAAGCCTTTATTTTATTGCAAAAATACATGATGATATTGATATAGCGGGCGGCGCTTCTTACAGCAGTGCCGATCACACCGAAAACAAGCTGCTCATGCTGGATCTGTCAGGGGGAAAACTAACCGAGATATGCTCCCTGCTCAAAGGCTATGGCTGTATCACCGACATCACCTGCATGACCGCCCATAAAGCCTATATCTCCACATTATACAAGGAAGAAGAAGCAAAATATGAGGATTATGATTCTGTTGAGGAGTGGATAGAAGCGGCAAACAAGATCAAGCCCATATGCGGCAGCATCACCGTCGACCTCGCCACGGGAAAAATAAGGTCGGAAGAACCGCCTATTGACATTAAATGGATATATGACAGTCATTATTATGCTGCCGACAGCGGAGTGTATGTCTATAAATCCGATACAGGAGAGTTTGAGATCGTATTGGAAAACACAAACTGCACAAATGTGATCGATGACAGGTATTTTATTCTCTATAGCGATGAAGGGCATTTTATATATGACAGCAAAACAGATAAGACCGAAGAGCTTCCCGCTTATGCCAATGCAAAAAGCTTTTCCCCCGAAAAATTTTACGGCGATCATTGCTTTGGCGGAATACAGCTAAAGGGCGAAGAAAAGAATGTTTTTATTCACGGCCTGGCTTATTGTAAAACCGAGGATATGTATAAGGAAGACTGCGAATTTACAATAGTTTACGGAGAGGAGTATGAGGTCATTGACTAATATGAAAAAATTACCTATAATAATGCTGTCATTGATAACGGCAGTAACACTGACCTCCTGCGACAGCTCCGACAAGCCGCAGATAACCGCCGCGGCAACAGTTCAGACAGATTATATTCCCGACAGTGTCACTTCAACCGTAGTATATGAGATTCCCCAATACGATTCGGATCACCTTATCTCTGCCCTTGATGAGATAAACAAACGCCTGGCAGAATTGGGCAAGGAATACCGTTTGGAATTTCGTAAATTGGGAGGGCGGGAAACTCTCTCCAAATTGGCTGCCACGGGTGAAGTCGACATAGTTACTGTCTGCGACCGTGAAAGCGGCAGGGAGTTAGGCGAGGACGGAACTTTGCTGGAACTGACCGACTATCTGTCCTCGGAAAAGGGGCAGCGGCTGTATGGATCGATCACCGAGGATATGTGGCATTCTATTGCCATAAACGGAAAAATATACGGCGCAAACGGCTATTTTTATGCGGGATCACCTGCTCCCTGCTATAATGTAAACAGGGCGCTTATGGAAAAGTACGATCTCAGCGAAAATGATTTTAGGTGTTCCATTGCCG
>JAAVIE010000159.1 GCA_014799325.1 Oscillospiraceae bacterium | reverse complement strand
TGTGGTTCATCTTTTCCTTAACATGGATAATGTGCTTTGCCACAATGTCGATATCGGAGGCCTGGGCTCTGCCTGTACCGCCCGAGGGCTGGTGGATCATAACTTCCGCATTGGGAAGGCATATTCTCTTGCCCTTTGTGCCTGCGGCTAAGAGGAATGCGCCCATAGATGCCGCCATACCCATACAAATGGTGGAAACGTCGCACTTTATATACTGCATGGTGTCATAAATAGCCATACCGTCTGTAATGGAACCGCCGGGGCTGTTGATGTAAAGCTGAATGTCCTTATCCGCGTCCTGTCCTTCAAGGAACAAAAGCTGTGCTACTACAAGGCTTGCGGTGGTAGCGTTAACTTCCTCATGAAGCATAACGATACGATCATTCAAAAGCCTTGAATAAATGTCGTAAGCGCGCTCTCCGCGGCCTGTCTGTTCGATTACGGTAGGTACCAAGCTCATAAATTCTTTCAATGTCTGCTCTCCTTCTTACGCAATAGTTGTTATGATGATAATTTTTGATATGGGGTTACTTATGACGCGATCTCAGCGCTGTTCTTAACAAGATCAAATGCCTTTTCTACTCTTATATCCTCTGTAAGGCTATCAGCGGGAATGATCTGCTTTACCTTGTCAAGCTCCATCTTGTGCTCTTCTGCAAGATCAGCATAATGCTTTTCAAGCTCCTCATCGGTGGAGGTGATGTTTTCAAGCTGTGCGATCTTTTCAAGAGCAAGTCTCAGCTTGATCTGCTTAACTGCAGCTTCCTTGAAGTTAGCTCTGAACTGCTCCATTGTAGCGCCTGTGTATTTGAGATAATCCTGAACGGTGATGCCCTGGTATCTGTTTCTGTACTCCCAATCGCGAACCATTTCGGTGATCCTATGTTCGTACATAGCGTCGGGGATCTCGCCCTCCAGCTTTTCGATAAGAGTGTTGTTGATGTCGCTGTCTACCTGCATATCAGCCTGTTTCTCGGCGCGCTCTTCAAGATTCTTCTTGATGTCTGCCTTGAGCTCATCAAGAGTGTCAAACTCGCTGACATCCTTGGCAAACTCGTCGTCCAGAGGGGGAAGATCCTTGCCCTTGATCTCATGGATAAGGCACTTGAACACCGCTTCCTTGGATCTCAGTTCCTCTGCTGTATAGTCAGCAGGGAATGTAACGGTAACGTCAAAGTTTTCGCCGATGTTGTGACCAACTACCTGATCCTCAAAGCCGGGGATAAACTGACCGCTGCCAAGCTCTAAGCTGAACTTTTCAGCCTTGCCGCCTTCAAATGCAACGCCGTCAACAAAGCCCTCAAAGTCGAATACAACGGTATCGCCGCTTACGGTTGCACGGTCGGTAACATCAATTATTCTTGCGTTTCTGTTCTGACGTGCCTTAAGATCGTTGTCAACGTCCTCATCGGTTACATTCTTGACAACCTTTGTTACTTTTATACCTTTATAGTCGGAAATATTTACCTCGGGCTTGGTGGTGAACACTGCCTTGTAGGTAACTCCCTCTTCCTTGCTTACGTCGGTAACTTCAACGCTTGCCATATCTACAACATCAAGGCCTGTTTCCTTGATAACTTCTTCGATGTGCTGTCTGTACAGTTCGCTTACTGCATCATCATAAAAGATCTGTTCGCCGTAATGGCTCTCTACCATTTTTCTCGTAGCTTTTCCCTTTCTGAAACCGGGAATGGATATGTTCTTCTTCTTTTTCAGGTACGCAAGCTGCAGAGCAGACTCAAATTCTTCCGCAGAGTGCTTGTATACGACCTCTGAGGTGTTTGTTGCTGTTTTGTTGTTAGAAATAATTTCCATTTAAAAATCCTCCATTTTTACAGTCATTTTATAGTATAGCATAGAATTGCAAATTTTTCCATAGTTTTTTGAAAAAATTTTTCGATTTTATGTAATTTTCATAAAACCAATACAATTATTCTGTTCCTTTTACAAGAACAGGGGTAAAATCCACGCAATCGCAGGAAGCAATGTGAAATTCGGTACCGTCATACTCTCCCACAAATGCTTTCTTCCTGGCAGGACCGTGGACGTGTCCGTAATAACAATGCTTGATATTATATTTTTTCAGCTTTTCGAGAATGTAGTAGTTTTTCTCTCCTCCGAAAATGGGGGGATAGTGGATAAATACCGTAAGCTCGCCACCTGTCTTTTTCCCTTCGGAAAGAGTGGCTTCCATTCTTCCTGCTTCTCGGTTCAGTATCTTTTCGTCAAAGGGCTGTCCGTCGTCGTTGATCCAGCCTCGGGTGCCGCAGACGGCAATTCCCTCCACTAAATATGAATTATTGTTGAGTATCTTTATTTTGTCAAAGCCCTTGCTTTGCAGAAAGCTGTCCATTTTTGCCTTGGTGGTCCACCAATAGTCGTGGTTGCCCTTAGTGAAGATCTTGTTGCCCTTTAAGCGGTTGTTGATGTACTCAAAGTCCTTTTCCGTATCTTCAAGAGACATTGCCCAGGATATATCGCCGTTTACCACTACAGTATCATCGTCATTGACCAGGTTGTTCCAATTTTCGGTGATCCTCTCAACGTAATTATCCCAGCCCTTGAAAATATCCATAGGCTTGTTGGTGCCGAAGGACAGGTGCAGATCCCCTAAAACATATAAGCTCAAATCATCACCCTGCTTTATTTCTGATTATTGAGAAAGTCCGTTACCGCCTTGGGCATAGCTTCTCTTTCAATAACGCCCTTGAATCGTACTTCCTTGTTTTTGGTAGCGGCTAAAGGCTGAGGAATTGTGGTTCCTGTCTTTTCCTCTAACTTCTCTATGATAGTGAATTCGTCAAGTCCCGAGCAGTCGCCGCCTACCGCGCTGTAAACCGCTGCGCCGAATTTATAGGGGTTAGCGGTGGAAGCGATAACGGTCTTGGTCTCGTCTCCTGTTTCTTTCTTGTAATCACTGTAAACCTTGTAAGCAACGGCGGTGTGAGTATCCATAAGGTAAGAATAGCTGTCGAAGCAGTCATTTATAGCCGCCTTGGTATCATCGTCGCTGCAGCAGCCCGCATAGAAGAGCTGTGAGATCTTCTCCTTGACCTGGGGGGAAACCTCATATTTTCCCTCATCTTTCAGCAAGCCGAACCACTTGTTGATAAGCTCCGTATCTTCTCCCGAAAGGTGATACAAAAGGCGCTCTAAGTTGCTGGAAATAAGTATATCCATTGAGGGGGAAACGGTTGTATAGAATTTTCTGTTTTTATCATAAACGCCTGTTTTTATGAAATCTGTCAGTACATTGTTGGCGTTGGAAGCACAGATCAGCTTGTTGACAGGCAGTCCCATTTCCTTTGCGTAATACGCTGCAAGAATGTTGCCGAAGTTGCCTGTTGGTACAACAATGTTTATCTTCTCGCCGTACTTTATCTCCTCGTTTTTAACAAGGTCTGCGTAAGCGGAAATGTAGTACACGATCTGAGGGCAAAGTCTGCCCCAGTTTATGGAGTTGGCGCTGGAAAGCATTATGCCGTTTTCTTCCAAAGCCTTCGAAATTTCCTTATCGGTGAAAATTGCCTTTACGCCGTTCTGACAGTCGTCAAAGTTGCCCTTTACGGCGCACACAAAGACGTTGTTTCCCTCCTGGGTAGCCATTTGCCGCTTCTGCATATCACTGACTCCCTCTTCGGGGTAGAAAACGCTTATGGTAGTTCCCTCAACGTTCTTGAATCCCTCCAAAGCCGCCTTTCCCGTGTCTCCCGAGGTTGCTACAAGGATAGCGATCTCTTTGTCGGGAACGGTCTTTTTCGCCGAAACGGTAAGCAGGTGAGGGAGAATTTGCAGAGCCATGTCCTTAAAAGCGCATGTAGGACCGTGCCACAGCTCCAAAATATATGTGCCTGTAAGCAGATGAGAAAGCTCCGCAATGCTCTCTGTATCAAAATTATCACCGTAAGCCTTGGTAACGCAATTACGGATCTCCTCATCGGTGAAGTCCGTCAGAAACAGCTTGAAGATGTCAAAGGCCCTGTCAGCGTAGCTTTTGTCACACAGCGCTAAAACGTCATTCTCGGTGATCTTGGGGAGCGCGTCGGGCACAAAAAGTCCGCCCTCTGTGGAAAGCCCTTGCGCAATGGCTTGTGCGCTTGTTATGTTAATGCTTTTATCTCTTGTGCTTTTGTAGTTCATATCTCTTTCCTTTCGTTCGGATCATTTATATCATTCTAAATCTGCCAATGTGAAATATCCCTTGTAATACTCTATATCAAGGATCTGAGGGAGCTTGTCTGTGGTTACGGTGACAAACGCGGCGTCAAAACGCCTTTTTCTGTCCTTGTACTGAGGATTGTTTGCAATAAATAGCTCCGAGGTGTTTATTATCCGCCGCATTTTCGCCTTTGTTATGGCTTCGCTGCCTTTTATCATTGGATCAAACTTTCTCGTTTTCACCTCGGTAAAAGCAATACAGCCGTCTTTCTCGGAAATAATATCTATCTCGCCGCCTTTTGTGCGGTAGTTTCTTTTAATAATGGTGCTGCCCTGCTTTTTCAGGTGATCGCAAACTGCGTTTTCTCCCGCTTTACCTCTCGGCGCGCTGATCTTATTTCCGCACGCCTTTTCACCTGCGTTTTTCAAGCCTCGGCTCATTGGTCGCTATCCTCATTTTCTTCAACTTCCTTATAATCCTTAAACTTGCCGAATTTCGCTTCTGCTTTTCTCAAAAAGAATCTTCTGTGAATTGGGGTAATGCCGTATTTTATCAAAGCGTCCATATGCTCCTGTGTGCCGTATCCGTTGTTGGAAGCAAAGCCGTACTGAGGATATTTTTTGTCAATATCCTTCATATACCTGTCACGGCTCACCTTTGCCAAGATGCTGGCTGCCGCTATGGAAGCGCTTACGCTGTCGCCTTTGACTACCGTTTCTACCTTAACAGGCAAAGGCGGCGTCCTGTTTCCGTCCACCAACGCAAGATTGGGCTTTTGGGATAATCCCTTAAAGGCTCTTTCCATAGCCAAAAAGGTAGCCTGCAAAATATTCAGTTTCTCTATTTCTTCCACTTCGGCATAGCCAACGGCGTAAGATACTGCCTTTTGGGTGATTTCTTCAAAAAGCTCCTCCCTTTTTTTCTCGGAAAGCTTTTTGCTGTCGTCCAGACCCTCTATAAAGGTCTCGTCGTCGAAAATTACGGCAGCGGCATAAACTCTGCCTATCAAAGGTCCTCTGCCCGCCTCATCAATTCCGCAGACAATGCCGTGAGATTTACGCTTTTCTTTGTCGTGTTCAAAACGCTGCTCACACTGTTGGTGCTTCAAGAGAGATCTTTCCAATTTTTCCGCTCCTGTATTCGTCTAAAAGCGCGGCTGCAGCCCTTTCGGTGTCGGGCTCTCCTCCGCTTATCATCATTCCCCTTGATTTTGCGATAAGCTCACACACTCTGCCGTCAAGGGTCTTAAGCTTAAATCTTTCGGAAAGCCTTTCGGGGTAATTTGCCTTGAGATATTCTCCCAAGCTGTCCGCCAAGCCCTCCGCGTCTATTACATCGTCTTTTATGGCTCCCGTAAAAGCAAGCTTTTCCGCAGCCCCCTGATCCTCAAACTTAGGCCAGAGTATGCCGGGCATATCCAACAGCTCAACTTCCTTATCAATCGTTACCCACTGCTTGCCCCTTGTAACTCCGGGGCGATCGCCAACCGCGGTTTTCTTTGAATTTGCCATACGGTTTATGAATGAAGATTTTCCCACATTGGGAATACCCAGTACCATTACCCTCAGCGCTCTGCCTATCATTCCCTTTTCCCTGCGCTTTTGAAGAACGTCGCTGAGAAGATTTTTCAGCAAAGGCACAAAGCTTTTGATACCTTTTCCGCTTCGGCAGTCGCAGCACAAAACAGAAAAGCCCTGCTCGGTGTAAAACTTTTTCCACTGAGCGGTAACCTTATCGTCGGCATAATCGCATTTATTGAGGAGCATTATGCGGGGCTTAGACCCCACAAGCTCGTTTATAATGGGGTTTCTGCTGGATTCGGGTATTCGGCTGTCTACAATTTCCACTACCGCGTCAACCATTTTTAAGTCCGCCTCGATCATTCGGCGGGTTTTGGTCATGTGACCGGGAAACCACTGTATATTTCCCTCGTAGCTCATTTTACAACTCCCATTCTGTCAAAGGGATAAAGGCAATAAACGGCTTTTCCCATAATACATCTTTGATCTATGCAGCCCACATACACTTCCGAACCGCCTGTGTCCACAAATCTGCTGTCGGTGGAGTGATTTCTGTTATCTCCAAGCAGGAACACGCAATTTTCCTCCACAGTCAGGGGGAAGGAAGCGTTACCCTTGTTCTCGTAAACGTCAAAGGGCATGATATAGTCCTCTTTCAACATCAGCCCGTTGCGGTAAACTCTTCCCTCGCCGTCGATATATATCACATCTCCCGGAAGTCCGATGACCCGCTTTACAATAAGCTCGCCCATTTCTCCCGTGTCCCTGTTATTGAGGTTTGCAGCCCATACTGCCACAACATCTCCGTACCACAGGACATAACCCGTATGAGCCACTAAAATGCGGTCGCCGTCTTTCAGTGTGGGATTCATGGAGCTGCCCGATACAACGCTTATATTTATGAAAAAGACAAGCAGCAGAAACGCCGCCATTACAGATTCCAGAATACACTGAACAAAGGAATAGATATCCCCGGAATCATTATTATGGGCGTTATGGGCTGTTTTTTTGGCTGAATTTTTTTCTGATTCTTTTATAGAACGCCCATTTCTGCGGGGGCTTTTGTCAGCTAAATGTTTAGCTTTATAATCACTCATCTGATACAGCTGAACTTAAACGGTACCCAAAGGGAACAGCGAGAAGATAGCTCTTCCTGCAATATATTCAAAATCCACATAGCAGATGGAGGTGAAATCCCTGCTGTCCTTGGAGGCGTTTCTGTTGTCGCCCAGCACAAAGCAGCTGTCCTCGGGAACAACATACTCCTCTCCCGAGATCATTTCAAGATTTCTGTTGGTGTAGGAATTTATCTTGTGTCCGTCCTCGTAAATGTAGCCGCCCTTTGTTTCAATGGGAAGCTGCTCTCCGTTGCGGTAGACTAAGCCCGCTTCAAAGTCGATCTTTATGGTATCTCCGGGAAGTCCGATAACTCTCTTTACAATGGGCTTTCCTCCGTCCAGCTTGGCAGCCTGTATAATAACGATGTCGTTATATGACGGTTTGTAGAAAAGATCAGTAACTATCAGCTTCTGACCCTCTTTAAGAGTAGGATCCATTGAAGTGCCGTCTACTGTATTTACGCGGACGAAGAAGGTAAACAGTACAACGATAAATACCACAGCCAAAATAAGGCTTTCAAACCAGTCGAAAACCTCGTTGGCAGCTGTGTGGGCATTCTTGACAGCCTCCACCTTTGCTTGCTCTTTTTCGATCTGCTCCTGCTGTATTTCAAGATGTCTTGTGCTTTTTACCTCAATGGGAGAGTCGAAATCATCAAGACTGCTGCTTCCGGGATTTTTTGCCTGTTCAAGCATTTTTTTGTATTCGTCGGGGTCAATGGCCTCCATAGAGCCGCCTAAGTCCTTTTCTTCTTCTGACATTATAAAACCTCCCTTTACTTGGTCATTTTATAAAAAAGCTGCCTTGCCTATCTCCACGGTACTGCGATCTGCCGCTCGGTGAAAATATGCAATGCAGCCGTCAATTTTCCGTTTTCGGCGCTTTTATGTAAAAACGCCGAACGCATTTTAATTGAACTTGCTCTTGATTTTGGCAGCCTTGCCAACTCTGTCGCGGAGATAGTAGAGCTTAGCTCTGCGAACCTTACCCATTCTTACTACCTCTACCTTTTCAACAGAGGGAGCGTGGAGAGGGAATACTCTTTCTACGCCGCAGCCGTGAGCAACTCTGCGAACCGTAAAGGTTTCGGAGATGCCGCCGTGCTTCTTGGCGATAACGGTACCCTCGTAAACCTGGATACGGGTCTTGTTTCCTTCAGTGATCCTTACATGAACCTTGACAGTGTCGCCTACCTCAAACTTGGGAGCGTCTGCCTTCATGCTGTCCTGTGCGATCAGTTTCAATGCGTCCATTTTCTTTTCCTCCGATTTCTTCAGACGATCATACATCAAGATCCCGATTTTTTCGGGCAAACGGCCGCCCTTTGCATTATGGGCGGAATACACTCTTTTTCATTGGCTAAATTCACCTTACATAAAGAGAATTTACTCCTTTTTAAAAAGAATGATGTGCAGCGGATCGTCAATAGTTAATGTCGCCGCCTGTGTGGCGGGCACTACTCACATTGCCTGTTGACAGACAGCAAACAGCTTTTGAACACTGTATACTGTACCGAAATAACAGGCAACGGTACTAAATGCTTGAATATTATACCACTAAAACGCGATAAATGCAAGCCTTTTAAAGGAAAAAGTTCAATTTTTGCGAAAATTTTTCCCTTTTTCCTTTTTCTTATACTATTTTATCTCATTTCAAGAAAAAAATCAACCGCAAATATGTAGATCATTACAAAAACCGCCGTCAAATTCACAGCGTTGTTAAAAAGCAGATACAAGACAAGCCCGCCCCACAGAACACAGGTCAGGGTTTGCAGTATATTTACCGTTCTTTCAGCCGTCTTTAGACTGAAACGCCTTACCAAAAGCTCCTCGGCAAGTCTTTTTCCGTCCAGATCGCCCATTGGGAGCAGGTTAAACACTCCCACACACAGATTGGCAGCGGCAAAGATCATTTTGTAAATGCTGTCCTGGGTCAGCCCGAAGTGAAATATTCCGAAAAGGAGAAAGTTCGCAGCTGAACCTGCCGCCAATACTGCAAAGGAGAAAGCTCCCGACTGTCTTATGCAGATCCCGCCGCCGCTGAAAATTATCTCCCTCGGTGCTTGCCCTTTTACCGCCATTACAGCCAAATGAGCCGTTTCATGGCACAGGCAGGCGGCAAGGTACAAAAGCCCGTACCCCCCGCTGTCAAAGGCGCAGACCAAGCCCAGCACTGCAAAAAAGGTGAAGTCCAGGGAGATACGCATTTTCCCCAGCTTAAAGCTTACCACTGAAACAGCCTTGTATAATAAAGGTGCAGATTGTTGTAAAGTTCGGGCGCAAAGAGCTTCATCAACAGCATGATAAGGCATACGGTGACGGCGGTTATTGCCTGAAAGGCGAATATGTGCCGCTGTGTTTTTCGTTTTACCGACTTTGGCTCGGTGAAAAAGGCTATTTCCTTATTGTCGTTATCGTTATCGCTGTCGTTGTCCTCCCGGTCGGCGTTTTCATTGGAGAAAAAGTTGGCGGCATCTATTTTTTGTGCTTTTTGTACATTGTTCAAATTCAAAATATCCTTTCCTTTCTGCGTTTCCGGATTCCCCTTCTTTTGATCGGGAATTTTTTCGGTTGAGATTGCAGACCTTTCCCCCAAGAAAAACTCTCTTTCTTTTTGGATAGAGTTTCCTTTAAAGTCCTCTTTTGGGATACTGACTTTTTCATTAATAGAATTGCTCCTCTTCTCAGAATGATCTGCTTTCTTCCTTTTATTATCGGGGATCTCCCACACCTCTTTAAATAAAGCGGTTTTATCTTCTTGAACTTTGTTCAAAACTGATATTTCTGTTGTTTCTATGTTACTATAAGCGCCTTTTACCCGTCCTGTTACTTTTGCCGTCATTTATTTTACCGACCTTTCTTTTGAATACATCATACAGTAGAATTATACGGCGGCTTTAAAAATAAATACCATATTTTTGACGACCGCTTGCCCTATCATTCACCAAATTTCCGCATCTGAATAATATGTAGTAAAGGCGGTGGGAATATGAGAAGACAGAAAAACTGTAAATCGAATAGGAAGCTGTCGCTGCTACTGTTTGCGGCGGCGCTGATCTGTCTTTGTATGCTGTCCGCCAAGCTCACGCTGATCTTGCTGGCGCTGTCCCTTATCGGTTTGGGGATATGGCTGCTGAAATGTTAGTGGGCGGAAAGTGAGGTACATAATGAAAATCGTTGTTGTGAAAAGTCCAAAGTTTTTGGCAGGATTTTTAAGATTGTTTTTTGGAATTAAAAAGTCGGAGATGACGTAAAAGAAGGGGGCTGTAAGTAAAGCAGCCCCATTTTTATGCTCCCAAAAAACTTGGTGCTGATTTATGGTTCTCTCAGGGAAGTTGTGCGAATGGAAGTCAGCTTTTAAGGAAGGTTGGCGGTAATTTACTGATTTAAAAAGAATTTCAAAATTCTTAAAATAAAGCTCCACGCCGCAAGCGGCGCTCCGCTTTATTTTAAGAACCGTCCACTGTTTCCTGCGGAAACAGCGGACTTTTTGAAATTCGTGCTATCAAGGCAGTTGTGCGAGTGGAAGCCCACATTTTTTAACTTGTGCTGTCAGGTCAGCGGTGCGAGTGGCGACCCGCCTTTAAGGAAACAAGTGATAATTTTTTTCGCTTTTAGAGGTGTTGTGCTGATTTTTTACGGCTCTACCAAGAACCTTGACATAAAATAGGGGCTGTCTTTTTTTACAGCCCCTTAAAACTTTATAACGGAAACTTTAAGCTAAGCATTTTTCACAAGATGCTTTATTTGTACGCCGTTCAATTCTTCAATCTCTTTATCAGCTTATACACCACTGTACTCTCCGAAACCAACGGCGACTTATGGGAAAAGAACACAATACCGCTGCAAGGCGCCTTTATCTCCTCCAAAACCGTATTCTCATAAGGGTGCAGAATCTCCGCCATGACCTCCCCCTGCGACACCTCGTCTCCGGGGCGCTTTATCCTCTTGTAGATACCTCCGGTAGTGGATCTGACAGGCATCAAAGTGCTTTCTTCAAGGGTAGTGGGCATATACCCGCCATGACAGTGATACTTGATTATCCCCATTCTCGAAAGGAACCGTAAAACCGCCGATACCGCCAGCTCCGCGCTTCCCTCGTCAATATTCTCCGTCTCGTTGGTATAAACTGAAAATGCGCTTGTATTATTTATCTGCCAGTTATAATTGAGGGTGTTTTCGTCAAAAGGCTTTGGATCCCTCAACACCACATAAGGCAGTCCGAAAAGGTTAGCAAGGCTCTTGTTCTCCTTCCCCGTCTCCATCATTTTAACGTGTGGGATAAAATCCCCCTGAATGTAAAAGGAAGCGAACTGTATTCCATACTGATAGCCGCTGACTGTATTCAAAACCTCCGCCGCTATTCTTTGGGTAGGCTCCCCCGTTTTACTTCCCGGAAAATCTCGGTTGATGTCCCTGCCGTCATTGCACCAGAACTTTTTACCCACATTCACCGAAAAGGGATTTACACAGGGAATAACTGTTATCTCATGGTTATAGCTTATCTTACACTGCTTTTCCAACTCGGTCAGCGCCTTTATCAGCTTGGAGCAGATGTACAGCTGCTGTATCTCGTTTCCTCTCAGCGCGCCTACTATACAGCAGGATTTTTCGCCTTTATTGAACCGGTACGCGCTTACCTTAAAATCTCCTCTGTAAGGGGAGGTAAATTTATAAATCAGATCCTTTGTCATCTTCTGCCTCCCAAAATTCTTGCGATCAGGCTTCCGTCGGAAACTATGGGATATTCTCTTAAAGTGAACACCATTCCCGAAACGGGAGAGAAAATTTCCTCTTCAATTTCGCCCGTGAAAACGTTCAATACATCGCCAATGTGATCGCCCTCGCACAAGCCTATCCAGTTGTCAACAGCAGGCATAAACATTCCGCTTTTGTTGCAATGGATAAGGCTCACCTCGCCGTCGCTGGAAACTATAGGGTTGGAAACCTGCTCCACAGCCCCTGTCCAGATCCCAAGCTCTGCCATAAGTGCGAAAATGCCGTCAAGAATGCGGTCGCCGTACTCCTTTATTATCTTCATTCCCGCGCCCATTTCCACCACGAGACAGGGCGTTCCCATTTCGTTCAGCGTGTGGGAAAGGGACGAGGGGCGCACCGCCGAGCTGTTCCCTACCCATACAAAATCCGCATTGAGCAGCTTTGCATAAGGCAATAGCTTTACGGAATCTTCAGGGCTTATCCTCACCTGTGGGATTTCTCTCAGAAATATATCGCTGGAGTGAATGTCTATACACAGATCCGCTCCCTTTATGTCCTCAACCACCTGCTTTGCCATAAGCTCCCATGGTGTTGTGCTTTCGTCGCCCGGGAAGATCTTGTTCATGTCAAGATCATAAAGCGGTATCTGCCTTGAAACCGAGTCCGCACCCAAGGGGTTCAGCATTGGGTACACATCAACGATGCCGTTTAGGTCAGAGAGGTTGCGGGTTATTCTGCGGATAAGCTCATAGCACACATACTGACCTTCCAGCTCGTCGCCGTGGATCCCTGTGACAATGGCAATTCTTTTTTGCCCCTCTGCGGGATTTTTCGGCTCTAAGCGGTTTTTTCTTATAAGAACTTTTTCGTCTACCGTAAGACAGCAGGACGCAACGGTTTCTAACATATTTTCCTCCAAATAAGCAAATTCGCGGTTGAACATTGTATGATCTTACGATCTTGTGTTTTCCCGAATTTACAGATTATTTTGTATCAAGGTCAGCAGCTCAATATCCTTTTCACTTCTAACTCCGTCTTTCATTACCCAGCTTTCCGCCTGTTCGTAAAAGTTTTGGAATATTCCCTCTCTCTTGGTGGCATATTTCAGCGACGCTCCGTTATCTATCATAAATCTGACGGTATTGATAACATCATCGGTAGTTTCGCCAAAAGGCGGGAAACCATTTTCTCCCCAATCTACACCGCTGAAAAAGGAATCAAAGGAATTTTCAAAGATCTTTCTGTCATATATGTAGGGATCGTCGAATTTTGCGCCGTGATCAACAGCGATCTGCATAATTTCCACGTTCAGATGTTCCTGACCGTAGATAAGCAAGGTTTTTCGGTTGATGTCATAGTAATAGATCATTTCGGGGTGCTTGTCAAATAAGCTTTGTATTTTTTCGGTATCGTTGTTTGCAAGATATTCGTTGTACTGTGAGATCCAGCCCGGTCTTATCTTGACTGTGCCTATTTCGGTCTCAAACACCTGCGTTTTCGGCATTATAAGATAAACGACCACGCCAATGGGTATGATAATGCCGATCGATGCAAGGACAAGCAGCACGTTGGAAGCGATCTTGTATTTTTTCCTTACAGCAATACCGATTATCAGCATTACAAGCCCTATAAAACCGACAGCGGCAAGAAACAGAAAAAATGCTCCCGCAAACACCATTCCTATAAATGCCATAAGCGCTCCATTCTTTCAAAAACAAGTATATTTAACACCGTAAAGAGCAAAGTCGTTTACGGTGTTAATATTATTCTTATCTATCCTTGGCAAAATTCCAGGCGTCACGGCACATCTGTTCAATGCCCTTTTCAGCCTTCCACTTAAGCTCCTTATTTGCCTTTGCTGGGTTGGAATAGCACTGTGCGGCATCGCCGGCTCTTCTTCCCGCAATTACATAGGGAACCTTTACGCCGTTGACCTTTTCAAAGGCGTTGATGATCTCCAAAACGGAATATCCCTTGCCTGTACCCAAGTTGTAAGGGATAGCGCCCTTTTTGTTTCTTACAGAGTCGATAGCTGCAAGGTGACCCTTTGCCAGATCCACAACGTGAATGTAGTCTCTGATGCAGGTGCCGTCGGGTGTGGGATAATCGTTTCCGAAAACGGACAGGTTGGGGCTCTTGCCCGAAGCTACCTTAAGGATAATAGGCATAAGGTTGTTGGGGATTCCGTTGGGATCCTCGCCGATCTTTCCGCTTTCGTGAGCGCCGATAGGGTTAAAGTAACGCAGAAGCGCAATACTCCAGCGGTCGTCAGCCTGGCACAGCTCTCTGCAGATGTTTTCTATCATTAACTTGGTACTTCCGTAAGGATTTATTGAGGACAGGGGGAATTCCTCTGTTACAGGCACCTTTTCGGGAATGCCGTAAACAGTGGCGGAGGAGCTGAACACAAATCTGCGGCAGCCGAACTCCTCCATAACCTCCAAAACTGATAAGGTGGTATCTATATTGTTGCGGTAGTACATGATAGGCTTTTCGCAGCTTTCGCCCACTGCCTTATAGCCTGCAAAGTGAATTACTTCTTCTATGAAATTCTCTCTGAAAATTTTGCGGAGCAGCTCCTTGTCGGCAGCGTCTCCCTCGTAAAAACCGAAGCCCTTTCCCGTAATATCCTGGATCGCGTTTATTACTCCGGGCTTGGAGTTGAAAAAGTTGTCGATAACAATTACGTCCTCGCCTGCTTCCAAAAGCTCCACAACGGTGTGAGAGCCGATAAAGCCTGTTCCTCCGGTAACTAATACTGCCATAAGTCCCTCCTGTAAAATATACTTTTTGATGAGATCTGCTATATTATGAGTATAACGCTATTTTTTAAAAAAGTCAAGTTTTTGCAAATACTTTATAAAATAAAAAACTGCCCTTGATGGACAGCTTTTTATGTAAGATAGAATTAGAAATATCTCTTCAAAAGACCGTTGAAAGCCTTACCGTGACGAGCTTCGTCCTTTGCCATTTCATGAACTGTGTCATGAACTGCATCGTAGCCAAGCTCCTTAGCCTTCTTAGCAAGATCGAGCTTGCCTGCGGTCGCGCCGTGCTCAGCAGCAACACGGAGTTCAAGGTTCTTCTTGGTGGAGTCGGTAACAACTTCGCCCAGAAGCTCTGCGAACTTTGCAGCATGCTCTGCTTCTTCAAAAGCGATCCTCTTGTATGCTTCTGCAACTTCGGGATAGCCCTCTCTGTCAGCTACTCTGGACATAGCAAGGTACATGCCGACTTCGGTGCATTCGCCTGTGAAGTTCATTCTGAGACCCTCAACAACGTCCTTGTCAAGATCCTTAGCAATGCCTACTTCATGCTCGCAAGCGAAAGTCAGTGCTTCGCCGTCCTCAACCTTGAACTTAGCGCCGGGGCACTGGCACTGAGGGCACTTTTCGGGGGGCTCGTTTCCTTCATGAACATAGCCGCAAACAGGGCAAATATACTTCTTCATAACTTTCAATCTCCTTTTTAATATAAAATTACAGCCAAAGAACCTGCTTGTCCGTTGACCGCTGATAACAATTTAACAAAAATATTATACCAATTCCCTTTTAAAAAGTCAATAGAGAATTTTACAAATTTTCCCAAAATGTGCAGATAGAAAATTCTACAAAAAAAGCTTGTCATAATAAAAGTTTTTTATGCTGTATTTTCTTTACAGCAGATTTAAAAAGTACTATAATTAAAGTAACAGAAAGTATTTACAGGAGAATTTGAAATGATCACAGATATGACCATGGGAAAACCCCACCGTGTCTTGTTGAAATTCAGTATGCCTTTGCTGTTGAGCGCAATATTTCAGCAGCTTTACAATATAGCAGATACCGTTATTGCAGGGCGGTGCCTGGGTGAGGACGCTTTGGCTGCGGTGGGCTCCTCATTCCCCATTACAATGATCTTTATGGCAATAGCATTGGGTTCTACCAACGGCGCTTCCGTGCTTATAAGCCACCTTTTCGGGGAGAAAAAGCTTACGGATATGAAAACCGCAGTTTTCACCGCCTTTATCTCCATTTGCTCATTGAGCCTTATACTTACCCTGGCAGGAACGGTTTTCTGTACGCCTATGCTAAAGGCTCTCAAGACCAATGCGGACATTAT
This sequence comes from Oscillospiraceae bacterium, assembly GCA_014799325.1. Taxonomy (GTDB): domain Bacteria; phylum Bacillota; class Clostridia; order Oscillospirales; family Ruminococcaceae; genus Ruminiclostridium_E. The sequence continues at coordinate 14,659 of JAAVIE010000159.1, read as the reverse complement.
GGCGGACTCGGCGGATTATCTCAGGATATACACCTTTGGGCTGGTTTTTCTTTTCCTCTACAATGTTACTACCTGCGTTTTTTCCTCTTTGGGAGATTCACGGACGCCCCTTATACTGCTTATCTGCTCCTCTGTGGGCAATGTGGCGCTTGATTTGGTTTTGGTGAATTTCTGCAATATGGGAGTGGGGGCGCTGGCACTGGCTACCCTCATCGCTCAGGGCTTTGCTTCGGTTATTGCCGCTTCGATCTTATTCAGGCGGCTTAAAGGAATAGAAACTCCCGAAAAGCCCAAGCTGTTTTCATTAAACGCTTTGAGGAGAATTTCAAGGCTTGCGGTACCCGGCATTCTTCAGCAAAGCTTTGTTTCGGTAGGTAATCTGTTTATCCAAAGCCTGATCAACAGCTTTGAGATGACCGCGGTAACGGCGGCTTACGCGGCGGCGGTAAAGCTCAACACCTTTTCGGTAACAATGTTCACCACCCTTGCGGGAGGAGTGAGCAATTACACCGCACAGAACCTGGGGGCAGGAAAAACGGACAGAGTAAGGAGCGGCTTCAGATCGGGGCTTATTACGGCGGAGATCGTTGCTGTTATAATAAGCCTTATAAGCGTGATCTTCCCCGATCAGCTTATCGGCCTTTTCGTGGATAATCCCACCGAAACTGTTATCGCCACGGGCAGAAGCTTTTTGAGGATCATCTCTCCCTTTTACTTCACGGTCTGCGCAAAGCTGATAGCTGACAACATACTCCGCGGTTCGGGTACAATGGTTTACTTTATGATCTCCACCTTTGCCGACCTGATACTGCGTGTTGTACTGGCTTATATCTTTTCAAGCTTTATGGGAGTTGACGGCGTTTGGTGGTCATGGCCTGTGGGCTGGGGAATTTCCGCCTGCCTGTCGCAGTTCTTCTACTTTAAGGGATTGTGGCTCAGAAAAGGCTCTGTATAAGTGAAATCTGACAGGGTAAAGCGGTTTTTGAAAAAGTTCTGTATAAAAAGTTTGAAAAAGAGAGGTGAGCAAAGGTATGAAAAAGAGATGTGACCTGATAATCATAGGCGGCGGTGCGGCAGGTCTTGCCTGCGCTGTTGAAGCCTCCAAAACCTTTGGGGGCAGTATAATTCTCCTTGACCGCAAGCCTAAGGTGGGAAAAAAGCTTCTGGTAACGGGAAACGGCAGATGTAACTTAAGCAACCGCATTATGTCCGAGGAATTCTATCACGGCTCTTTTGACGTCAAGCCCCTTTTGGAGGAATTTCCCGATCTGCGGCTTTTCTTTGAAAAACTGGGCTTGTACACCGTCAGCGATTCCGCAGGCAGAATATACCCTCTCCCAAACACCGCCTCCTCCGTTCTCGACGCTTTGCGATTCGCCATAGAGAAAAAGGATAATGTTCAGATACTGACCGATGGCCACTGTAACGATCTCCAAAAAACCAAGGACGGATTTACAGTCAAGGCAGGTGAACATGAGATAAGGGGGAAAGCCGTTGTGCTGGCTTGCGGCGGCTGCGCTGCTCCCGTTCACGGCAGCGACGGCAGCGGCTTTGAGCTTGCCAAAGAACTGGGTATAAGCGTAAACAAGCCCTACCCCGCCTTGTGTTCCCTGCTTACCGACGGCACAAAATCCCTTGACGGAGTAAGGTGCAAATGCGCCGCTTCCCTTTACCGAAAAGGTTTATTGGAAAAAAGTGAGCTTGGAGAGGTTCAGTTTACCAAAAACGGACTGTCGGGAATCTGCATTTTTAATCTTTCAGCGGCTTTTCCTGAGGGAGAAAAAGACGTAAAGGTGAGCCTTGACCTGCTCCCCGACTATACACAGAACGATGTTTACAATATGCTTTGGAACGTTTGCAGAACACGCAAAAGAGATTTAGCGGAGGAGATATTCAACGGAATTTTTAACCGAAAAATCGCCCTTTATCTTCTGAAAAAGGCTGATATACCCACCTCCGCCATTTCCGCAAAAATGGATATCTTCGATATAAAAAAGCTTGCCGCACTCTCGAAAAAATTGGAATTTGAAATAAAGGGCAGAGGTGACTTTTCCTCGGCGCAAGTCACGGCAGGAGGAGTTATAGGCTCGGAAATAGACAGCAATTTTATGTCCGTAAAGCACAAGGGCTTGTTTTTCGCAGGAGAGATAATAGACCTGTGGGGCGACTGCGGCGGCTATAATCTGCACTTTGCTTTTTCTTCGGGAATAAAGGCAGGAAGGTCGGCGGTAAAACTGCTTTCGGAAAAGGAACAAAGATAATGATAAGAATCAACGAAATTTCCCTCCCAATAAACTATGATGAGGAAATGCTGAAAAAGGCGGCGGCAAAGAAGATCGGCTGCGCAAAAGAAAATATCCTGTCCGTGGAGATATTGAAAAAATCCCTTGACGCGCGGAAAAAGTCCGATATACACTATGTTCTGGCTGTTGCCGCCGAAGTCAAGAACGAGAAATGGCTTTTGAAAAAGGGCTTTGAGGAATACATTCCGCCCAAGCCTTTGAACGTGCCTGTCAGAACTTTGGAAAAACGTCCTGTGGTGGTGGGATTCGGTCCAGCGGGGATATTTGCGGCGCTGACCCTTGCACGAGGCGGCTGCCGTCCTATCGTGCTTGAAAGAGGTCTTGACGCGGATTCAAGGAAGAAAAAGACCGACTTTTTCTGGCAGTCGGGACAGCTTGACGAGGAGTGCAACGTGCAGTTCGGCGAGGGCGGTGCAGGGGCTTTTTCCGACGGAAAGCTCACTACAGGCACCCACAGCCCTTTGATCGATCGGGTTTTAAGGGATCTTGCGGACTGCGGAGCGCCCAAGGAGATCCTCTACCAAGCCAAACCCCATATCGGAACAGATAGGCTGCTTGTTACCGTCAAAAATTTGCGGAAAAAGATAATTGATCTTGGCGGAGAGGTGATCTTCGGCGCAAAATTTTTCGATCTCCACTGTAAAAACGGTCGTGTCTCCTCAATAACTTATGTCAAAGAGGGGACAAGCTATGAAATTGAAACGGAGAATCTGATCTTAGCGGCAGGACACAGCGCCCGCGATACCTTTAAAATGCTGCTGAATAAGTCAGTGGCTATGGAGCAAAAGGCTTTTTCGGTAGGTATGAGGATCGAGCATCTGCAAAAGGACATCAACCGCGCTATGTTTGGCGAAAATGTCCCAAAAGAGCTTATTGCAGACTATAAGCTTGTAGTACATCTTCCAAGTGGCAGAGGGGTCTATACCTTTTGTATGTGTCCGGGAGGTCAGGTGGTGGCTTCCTCATCGGAAGCGGAAACCATTGTTACAAACGGCATGAGCTATTACAGCAGAAACGGCGAGAACGCCAACAGCGCCGTGTTGGTAGGTGTTACTCCCGAGGATTTCGGCAGCAGGGATATACTTGCAGGGGCGGAATTGCAGAGACGTATAGAAAAAGCCGCCTACATTGCAGGAGGAAAGAATTACAACGCGCCTATAATAAATGTGGGAAAGCTGTTGGAAAGAACGGATCACTTTGAAATAGGAAAGGTCAAGCCCACCTACAGCCCCGGAACATCGTTTGCCATGCCCTGGGAATATCTGCCTGAATATGCGGTGGAGGCTATAAAAGAAGCCCTGCCCTTGTTCGGTAAAAAAATCTCCTGCTTTGACGATAACGAAGCGATTCTGACAGGTCCTGAAACACGCAGTTCCTCGCCTGTGAGGATCACAAGGGGAGAGGGCCTTGAAAGCGTTTCCGTAAAGGGCTTTTACCCCTGCGGAGAGGGCGCGGGCTATGCGGGAGGTATCGTTTCGGCGGCTGTAGACGGGATCAGGTGCGGACTGGCGGTTTTGGAGAAGTAATAATTGTAAATACAGATAATACAAAAACAGCTTGCCGAAGGCTCTCGGTAAGCTGTTTTTTAGTTTTTGTACTTAGTTCAAATCAAGCCTTTTTAATATTAACTCCCTGTCTTGTTTCCTCTACAATATATCCCTTTGCGGTGATCTCGTCGCGAATGCTGTCCGCCAAAGCGAAATCCTTGTTCTTTCTCGCTTCCTTGCGCTTTTCAACCAGCTCCAATATCTCTGCGGGAATTTCTTCTTCCTTTTCAAACAGAATTCCCAAAACATCGGTCAATTCGTCAAAGGTTTTTTTGAGAACCTCAAGGGAGCCTTTGGTATTGTTTTCGTCAAGAATTGCGGTGTTGATCTCGCGTACAAGCTCAAAAACCGCGGTTATGCCGTCGGCGGTGTTCAGGTCGTCGTCCATTGCGTCAATAAACTGCTGCTTTCTGTTCTGAGCAATGTCTGCGATCTCTTGTGAGGTCTCTCCCTGCCTTGCGGTCTCCAACGCCTTTTCCAAAGCTCTTTTGCAGGTTTTGAGCCTGTCAAGAGACGCTACTGCACTTTCCATTACCTCTAAGGTATAGTTGAGCTGCGCCCTGTACTGCGCGCTCAAAAGCATAAAACGTATAGGCTCATAGCCGAACTTTTCCGACAGATCGCGGACAAGGAAAAAGTTGCCTTTGGATTTGCTCATTTTGCGGTTGTCAACGTTCAGCATTCCGTTATGCATCCACAGATTTGCCAAGGGATAGCCGTTGGCGCACTCCGACTGGGCTATCTCGTTTTCGTGATGAGGGAAGATAAGATCCGCACCGCCGCCGTGAATGTCAAGAGTGCCCCCCACATAGTGGCTTGACATTGCGCTGCACTCGATATGCCAACCGGGTCTGCCCTTTCCGTAAGGTGAATCCCAGTAGGGCTCACCTTCCTTTGCGCCTTTCCACACGGCGAAATCCATAGGGTCTTTCTTTTGCTCGGAGCCGTCCACACGCTGGCTTGCGCCCTCTCTCAGCTCGTCAAGGGGCATATGGGACAGCTTGCCGTAATTTTCGTCCTTGCCGGCGGAGAAATAAACATCATTTCCGCTTTGGTAAGCGTAGCCTTTATCTATGAGCTTTTTTACCATTTCAAGGATAATGTCGATGCTTTCCGTAGCCTTGGGGTGAATGTCCGCGTCCGCAATATTCAACCCGCGCGCGTCCTTGAAATATTCCTTTATCATTTCCTCCGCATGGTCAAAGGGGGAAATTCCCTTTTCGTTGGCAATGCGGATTATCTTGTCGTCCACATCTGTGAAATTCTGAATGTATTTTACATTATAGCCCCTATATTTCAAATATCTGCGCAGAACGTCAAAAACGCATAGCTGACGGGCGTTTCCAACGTGAATGAGGTTGTAGACCGTGGGACCGCAGCAGTAGATGTTTACGTCTTTTCCGTGAATGGGCACAAGCTCTTCTTTTTTTCTTGACATGGTGTTGTAGATACGCATAGTTTTTGTTCCTTTCCTTTTATCATATTCCTATTTTATTATAGTAATTACCCAATTATTTTTCGATCTCTCCCATGAGCTTATCCAGCTCTCTCTTTATGCCGCACATTTCCTGAGATACGGGGTCGGGAAAGTGTATCTGGTCGAGGTCTTTCATGCAAACGCCGTTGATCTTCACCACTCTTGCGGGAACGCCTACTGCGGTGCTGTTTGGGGGTACCTCGCTCAATACTACCGCATTTGCGGCTATCTTGCTGTTATCCCCTACCTTAAAAGGTCCCAGCACTCTTGCCCCTGCGCCTATCATCACGTTGTTGCCCAGGGTTGGGTGGCGTTTTCCCGTTTCCTTTCCCGTTCCGCCGAGAGTTACATTCTGATACACGGTGCAGTTGTCGCCTATTTCGGTAGTTTCACCGATAACAACGCCGCTGCCGTGGTCTATGAAGAAGTTCTTCCCTATTTTTGCGCCGGGGTGGATCTCTATTCCCGTTTTTCTTAACGCTCTCTGGCTTATGGCTCTGGCGCGGAAGAAATGTCCTTTTAAATAGTGCTTGTGGGCTTTTCGGTAAGCTCTTATTGCTTTAAAGCCCGGGTATAGGAAGAAAACCTCCAGCCTGCTTCTTGCGGCAGGATCGCGCTCCATTATTGAATCAAGTTCCTGTTTCAGCTCGTCAAACATAAGTTCTCCTGTTTCTTTTATTCTGTATATATCTCAAAAATAAATAAGCCGCCCTCACATACTGCGAAGGCGGCGTTATTCTGCCACGGTTCCACTTCGATTTTCCTCAAAAGAGGCTCGGTTTTGTTTTGTGAAAAATTACAGCTCCACAAACAAAAGTCTTTAACGCAGACCTACGGACAGAGATACTTGGCTTTTTTCAGCCTTTCCCCCTATCGACTTCCGACCGCACTTCACCTGTGGCGAATACGGCGATCGCACCCTCCGCCGTTCTCTGTGATCCGCTTGTACAAGATACTCTGATCGTTCATTGTCTTTTGGATATTTGTATTATTATATTCACTTTGTTTTTAAATTGTACCATAAAATCTTTTAAAAGTCAATGATTTGTTTTTCTGATAACAAAAAAAGCAGTGCCGAAACACTGCTTTTTACATATAAGCCCTAACTTACTTAAGCTCAACCTTAGCGCCTGCTTCTTCAAGCTTCTTCTGAAGCTCTTCAGCTTCTGCCTTAGCAACGCCTTCCTTAAGAGCCTTAGGAGCAGCTTCAACCAGCTCCTTAGCTTCCTTAAGTCCCAGACCGCAGATGTCCTTTACTGCCTTGATAACGTTCATCTTAGCGTCGCCAAAGCTTACGAGAACTACGTCAAACTCAGTCTTTTCTTCTGCAGCAGCTGCAGCGCCACCTGCGGGAGCAGATGCAACCATAGCGGCAGCGGATACGCCGAATTCCTCTTCAAGAGCCTTTACGAGGTCGTTAAGCTCTAAAACTGTAAGGGTCTTTACTTCTTCTACTAATGATAAAACTTTCTCTGAAGCCATTTTTATGTTCCTCCGTAATTTAGATTTTTTGTTATGCCGCCCATAAAATCAAGCGACTGTTTCTTCTGCTTCTTTTTTCTTTGCAATTTCGCTTGCAGCGATAGCAAGCTTCTGGATAGGAGACTGAAGAACGAAAAGGAACTTTGCAACCAGTGTTTCCTTGTCGGGAAGCTTAGCGTACTCTGTTACCTCTTCAGCGGTAATAGCCTTACCGTCAATGAAGCCTACCTTGATGGAATATGTGCCCTTGGAAGCCTCAACCTGCTTATACAGCAACTTGGGAGCGATGATGATATCTTCCTTGGAAAGCGCAATAGCGGTAGTTCCTTCAAGATGTTCGTCCAATCCTTCGATTCCTGCAGCCTCGGCAGCTCTCTTGAGGAGTGTGTTCTTTACTACAAAGTACTCAACACCTGCCTCACGAAGGCTCTTTCTGAGCTGGGTATCGTCAGCAACATTGATGCCCTTGTAATCAACGATTACGCCGCAAGCGGAATTTTTCAGCTTCTCGGCAAGCTCATTAACATATTGCTGTTTTGTTTCCAACACCTTTTTACTTGGCATGATCTAACCTCCTGTATTAGTTTTGCTGAACTAAACGGGGAAAATATAAAGTCCTTTTCCTCATTATATAAGGAAAAGGACGCAGATGTATCAGATATATCAACTTCCCATTCCTCGGCAGGCGGTAAATAAAACCGTTAGCACATTTCTGTGACCTGCTGTCTTTAGAACAGCAGATATATTATACCAAAAAAAATCACGCCTGTCAATAGCTAAGCGTGATTTTTAATTAAATTTTATTCTTTATCTTCCGCCATTGCTTTCTCCATAACCGACGCCATGCTTTCTCTCAGATATTTGCCGTTGGCACGAGATTCCTCGTACAGCTTTCTTCTATCTGCAAAAGCTGCTCTGGCTTCATCCATACTTAAGTTACCGCTCAGACCAACATCCATAAACATTTCAAATTCACCTATAACGGTTTCCCCATCAACAGCATATACCGGAATGATCTGAAAATAGATACCCTGATCGTTAAATTCTTTCAATACTTCCATATATTTTACTGCTTCCTCGGGACATGAGGGCATATAGTCGTACATATCTTCTTTATATACATATCCCTCTTTTCCATTTGTAGCGACAACGCCGATCAGGTCAGGCAGATCATCCATTGACGGGACGTCAACTGCACCATCATGGTATGTCTGTCCGTTTGCATTCACAGAATATACAAGTTTTTTGTTTGTTTCTTCTGCTGCATAGTTATCGCTTTTGCTGTCGGCTGTAGTGTCAATTGTGGCGCCTGCTGATGAGATCAGAACACCGCCTATAACGGCAACCGAAACAAATCCTGCGACAAAAGCTGCTGCGCCTAACAATCCATGTTTGATCTTCTTCATACTTTACTCCTTTCATAATTTATTGCTTTTCTGCTGTGGCTTCGGGACGACTCTGAACTCGTGATTTTATGGTTGTGAACTTTTTATATGAACCTGAATTATATACCCAAACTTCTCCTTGAGTATAAAATGTACCGGTCTGATTATAATCTTCCGGAGTATAGACAGAAAAAAGACTTTGAGCACTCGAGTTATACTCTAATTTCGAAGAAAGCACCGGATTCGCATAAGATACGCTATATACAAAACACTGAATTCCAACATCACCTGCAGGAAATTTTTCTATTTCATCTTGACTGTATACGTTTGTACATCCAAGAATGTATTTAGAAAATGTACCAATAGAATTCAATGACTTGTAGTAACTACCGTTACAATAAAAACTCCTATAATCCCCAAAAGCTATACCTGCAAAAGCAGAGACAGCAATTATAGATGATGTAACCCCTGCTACAAATGAAATCACAAGTGTTTTTAATAATCCCTTCATAAAACACATCTCCTTTCATAAATTATGAATACAAATCAAATAAATGAATTATTTATTCATTTAAATTATAGCAAACAAATAGTAATTTGTCAATAGAAAAAATAATAAAATTTACCAAAAAATTTTGCTTATGGAAATTTTTTCACAAAAATACCCGTCAAACCCTTTTGCTTGGTTCTGACGGGTAACTTTTTAATTATTTTAATGATGCAGCCTAATTATGCGCCATACTTAATAGTATTTACCTTAACACCGGGTCCCATTGTGGAAGAAACGGTGCAGGACTTGATATATGTGCCCTTTGCAGCAGCAGGCTTAGCCTTAACAACTGCTGCCATAAGAGCGTCAAGGTTCTGCTCCAGCTTTTCTCCGCCGAAAGAAGCCTTGCCGATAGGGCAGTGAATGATGTTAGCCTTGTCAAGACGGTACTCGATCTTACCTGCCTTAGCTTCCTGAACAGCCTTGGCAACGTCGGGAGTAACTGTACCTGCCTTAGGGTTAGGCATCAGTCCGCGGGGACCGAGAACCTTACCGAGACGTCCTACAACACCCATCATATCGGGAGTTGCGATTACTACGTCAAAGTCCATCCAGCCGTCCTGGATCTTCTTAACTGTATCATCATCTGCAACGTAATCGGAGCCTGCGTCCTGCGCGTCCTTGATCTTGTCGCCCTTAGCGAATACAAGTGTTCTAACGGTCTTACCTGTTCCGTTAGGGAGAACTACGGCACCTCTTACCTGCTGGTCGGCGTGACGGGAGTCAACGCCCAATCTGATATGGATCTCAACAGTTTCGTCAAACTTAGCCTTAGCTGTCTGACATACAAGGCCGAGAGCTTCTATAGCCTCATAAGCCTTTCCCGATTCAATAAGCTTTACGCTTTCTCTGTATTTTTTACCGTGTTTCATTTATTATCCTCCTTGTGGTCAATCGGTTCACAGAACCTCCCACCGTCAATATTGTTTATGAATTTCAACTGTTATGCCGCTCATGTATCGGCATAAATACACCTTTTATCAGTCAACTACCTCAACGCCCATAGAACGGCAGGTACCTGCGATCATGGACATAGCGGCTTCCAAAGAGCCTGCGTTAAGGTCTCTCATCTTGGTTTCAGCGATCTGCTGAACCTGAGCCTTGGTGATCTTTGCTACCTTGGTCTTGTTAGGTGTACCTGATGCGGTTTCAATTCCGCAAGCCTTCTTGATCAAAACTGCCGCAGGGGGAGTTTTGGTAATAAATGAAAAACTTCTGTCTGCATATACTGTGATAACAACAGGGATTATAAGTCCCATATCTGCCTTTGTGCGCTCGTTGAATTCCTTTGTGAATGCAGCAATGTTGATACCGTGCTGACCGAGTGCAGGACCGACAGGGGGAGCAGGTGTTGCTTTACCTGCGGGAATTTGTAATTTTACGAATCCGACTACTTTCTGAGCCATTTGATTTTACCTCCAAAAATTTAAAAGAACTTTTCTTAACCGATTTTTTGAATAGCGGACAAATCAAGTGTAGCAGGCGTTTCCTTGCCGAACATAGAAACGGTGACGAGGGCTTTTCCCTCCTCCTCGTTTATCTCGTTGACAGTACCTTCGAGATCCTTCATAGTTCCCGAAATAATTCTGATAAGATCGCCCGACTTGATGACCTCCTTGGTCTGAGGAACTACTCCTAAATTAGCTACTTCCTCGTCCGTTAAAGGAATGGGTTTCGATCCGGGGCCGACAAAGCCTGTGCAGCCTCTTGTGTTGCGGCAGATATACCACGATTCGTCAGTCATGACCATTTTTACATATACATAGCTCGGATAGATCTTGCTTTCGTAAGTCTTTACCTTGCCTTCATGGTTTTCGGTAATGGTTTCCGTAGGAACCATAACTTCTTCAATAAGATGCTGAAGATTTCTGTTTTCAACAACTTTTTGAATATTGTCGGCTACCTTTTTCTCATAACCGGAAAATGTGTGTAAAATATACCATTTAGCTTCTGACATCGGTTATCCCCTTTAATACCATTAAGAATTGAGCAGCAGGTTCCAAAGCGTTGTGAACAGCAGATCAAGCGCCCACAAGCCTATACCCGAAGCAACTATTGAGATCAGAACAACAGCGGTGTTGTTGAAAACCTGTTTTCTGCTGGGCCATGAAACCTTTTTGAACTCTGCCTTTACTTCCCTGAAATACTGCGCGGGTGTTTTCTTAGGCTTTTTAGCGGCAGCAGCCTTCATAGCGGCTAACTGTCTTTCCTTTTTTGCCCTGTCCGCGTCCTTCTGCGCTTTTGCTGCGTCTTTCTGGGCTTTCTTTTCAAGCTCGTTTGCCATTAGCATTGCCCTCCTTACTTAGTTTCTTTGTGGAGTGTGTGCTTGCGGCAGAATTTGCAGTACTTGTTCATTTCAATTCTGTCAGGGTCATTCTTTTTGTTCTTCTTGGTGGCATAATTGCGCTGCTTGCATTCGGTGCAAGCCAAAGTAATTTTTACTCTCATTTCGGCACCTCCTATTAAATTGTTCGATACGGTCGAACTTAGCCTCCCTCATTATAACGCGGAAAACCCTATTTCCGCCTGAGCCTGTTTTTTGCACAAAAAAATAAGCCCCCATTTGAGGTAATAACAGTATACCACAATAGGAACTTATTGTCAATAGGTATTAGGAAATTTTTTATTTGATCATTGTTCAATCGCTGTTCTGTTACCGCGGTCATCATTCAAAGGGAAATCTGATCCCCCACTCGCTGCGCAAACCGTCCATAATATCCATTACTCTAAGAATTTCGGAGTGGGGCATTTCCTCACATTCCTTTTTCCCCTCGGAAACTGCCCTAACAGCCGCATTAAGCTCATACTCAAAGCCTGTTATCAGCGGCGGTCTTTCATAGCGTGTTACGGAGCGGTCATTAAGGATAACGTTAATTCCCTCACAACAGTTTATGTTCTCAAACTCTATCCTGCCCTTGTCGCCGTAGATCATACCGCGGCGGTCGGTATTAGAGAGGGCGTTGCTGTGGAGAACAGCGGTTTTACCGTCCTCAAAGGTCATGATGATGCTGTTGTTGGAGTCAACTCCATATTCGTTCTTGACACAAGTGGATTTTATTTCCTTGACATTACCCTTAAAAGCCATAAGAGCAAAGTTTATGGTATATACGCCCAGGTCAAGCAATGCGCCCCCTGCAAGCTCGGGCTTTATGAGCCGTTCAACATTGCCCAGGGAATAGCCTAAATTGGCGGTAAGAGAGCTGATTTTTCCGATAACGCCGCTTTCGATTATGCTGTCAAGAGTGGCTCTCATAGGAAGGAAGCGCGTCCATATGGCTTCGGAGATGAACAGCCCCTTTTTATCGGCAAGCTCAAACAGCTTGCGGGCTTGTGTTCCGTTGGCAGTAAACGCCTTTTCGCAAAGCACGTTTCTGCCCGCTTCAAGACAGAGCAGACTGTCCTCATAGTGCCTTGAATGTGGCGTTGCAATGTAAATGAGATCGATAGTGTCGTCCGCCGCCAGCTCCTCATAACTGCCGTAGACTTTGGGAATGTCGAATTCATTTGCAAAAGCATCAGCCTTTTCCTTTGAGCGGGAGGCTATGGCTGCCAAGGTCACATTTTCAGTTTTGTTTACGGTTTTTGACATTACGCGGGCGATGTTGCCTGCGCCTAAGATCCCTATGTTCATTTTGGTGTCCTTTCGGTATAAAGATTTGCGGCGCGGTCATTGCGATGATCCCTGCTGATCATTCCCTAAGCGATCCCTAAACGATCGGTACTGTAGGATTAGCCCCAAAACATACAGCTACCACCACCAACTGCAGCAGCAGCGCCAAGCTCGGCAGCAGTATAGGCGCGATCCCGAAGTTCTTTACCTTATAATGCACCCGTGAATTGATACCAAAAGCTATGCCTGTCATTGAAAGCACAAGGCTGGGCAAAATATACCATGAAACCGACGCCAATGCATCAAGCATTACCCCCGCCAGTTTGATCAGCAGATATATGAATACCGTTATAATTGCAAATATCCAATCCTCGTCAGACATTGATATTTCCATTTTGGAAAAAGCATCATAAACCAACGGCGCAAAAATCAAAGATAACAGTATAGACAAGCCGCTCAGCACAAATGCTGCGATCGCCAATTTCCTGCCTGTTCCTGTATCGGGCTTATGCGCCTCGTGCGCTGTAGGGGTTTCAGGAACTGCCCCGATCGGCGCCCCGCATTGACTACAGAACTTTTGCCCCTCACTTAACGGGTTCCCGCACTTTGTACAAAACATAAGTACCCTTCTTTCTCAAACTAAATATGATATTGCGAATGAAAAGGAAAAAAAGCAAACAACGATCTTCTATCGAAATATGTATCCTTTCGGTAAACAGTATCTTTTAAAAAAGCTTACCGCTTCATTTTAATATCAAATTGTTCCGCGTTTTTCTGCTTTAAAAACCGTCGCTCCTTAAAGAAGAGCTTACTGCCCTATCTTTCGCCCTTACTTATCCTTATCATCTTTCTCCAACAAAACAAAAGCCACAAAGCTTTCCTTCCTTGACGGCTCATTACCGCTGTCGATCTCCACCACATCATGTGTGATATGCGCCACCTTCCAGCCGTCGTCAAGCAGGTGATTTATATGAGTAAAATATTTATCTCATTGATACTTCCCCGCTCTGTATAATCTCTGCTGTTGCTAAGATAAACTAACTTCTGCATTCGACTTTTTTCCTTTTTCTTTGTATTTTAAAATTGCTCCACAGAAAACTGTGAAGTAATTCTAATATTCAATTTGTGAGATCGTTACCAAAAAGATTTTTTCGACATTAGTAATAGAGACAACTCCAAGCCACAAATGTGACATGCCTAAAAAGACACCTTCTTAATATTCCTTAGTATTATGCTGATTTTACGCATTTCAAATTATACACCTGGGTTCAGATTCCGTCCTTTTTCCTTTTTTGTTTCCGATTTTGAGCTGTTTTGAATTTGGTGTCTATTTTGAAACTTAGATTGAGTAACCGCAAAACCGCATTGAAAAGGGAATTACAACAAAATACCTGCTGTTGTCCAAAGCTTGGGGGTTCAGATTTCGACAGGTTTCCAATTTAAACCCCCATTTGGATTTCTGAACAACAGCGTCCCCTTTCTTGATTCTATTATATCATATCATTCTACAAATTACAAGCTATTTTTGTAAAAAAGACACTGACTTGTGAGCCACCTGTTGCTAAACTCACTTTTGCAATACGGAATTTCGCCGTTTCAAATCGGACACAAAGGGGTCAGATCCTGTCATTTTTAAATTTTAGTTTCTGATTTTGACTTGTTTTGATTTTGGTGTCCAATTTTGAAATCCAAATCGATTATGCTCTCAAGCCGTATGAGATAAGGGATTATAAAGAAGTACCTGTCGTTGTCCTAACCTTGGGGTTCAGATTCCGATAGGTGATTAATTGCCACTCTTTTTTATTATCTATTCATTATATGTGGCTTTAACTACTTTAAAAGCAGAAACATCTAAGTGTTCTAATAATGGTATATACCTGTCAAATTCTGAAATAGGTCTAATTAATATCTTACCTTTACTATATTTGGGTAAATTAAATAATGAACATAGTTGAGGATGAATATCTTCTGTTCTATCACGATTGGTTCTAAGAATTAAATAAGCGCCATCATCGTATTTTTTTATGCGATCACATAAGTTTTTTGGAAGTTCAAATCGGTCAACATGCTGTTCCAATTGTTCAGCAATACTTTTTTCCTTATGTTTACAATTAGGATAATATTCATTTAATAAATTATCCCAATATTCAATATAAGAATCTAAATCAAAATTGCCATCGGAATTACGTGCCATAAAAGCTAATGAATAATATAGAAGTTTATCATTAGAACATTCATAAAAACTATTCATTTCACTATTTTTATAGTATTCGTATTTCTTTTGGCTAAACAATTTCTTGTCCTC
>JAAVIE010000158.1 GCA_014799325.1 Oscillospiraceae bacterium | reverse complement strand
CGATGATTTTACAGCCAAAAAGAGATTCATTTGAACCTTCAGAATCTGATACGTCTAAGCCCGGAGATCTACTATCCTCTATCAACTGCCCGGAAGATCTCCGCAAAATTCCTTGTACGCAATACCACCGCTTCGGGAGCCTTTCAGGGCGGCATTACCCTCAAAAATCCTGCCAAGACGCAGCTTAACGACAGTGATCTTGAACTGCTCAAGGCACTTAAGGAACTGCGTTTCTCTCTTGCAAAGATGAGCAGGCTGCCTGCCTATATGGTATTCAGTAACGCCACTTTGGAGGATATGGCGCTGAAAAGACCCATGACCAAGAATGCGTTTTTGCAGGTCAACGGCGTTGGCGAGACTAAGCTGAATATGTATGGTGATAAGTTTATTGAGAAAATCAAAGATTTTTCCGAAAAGGGATCGGGCATTTCCCAACCGAAACAGAGCGGCAACAGTTCAGCTGACGGCAACATAGGCGCAGACGGTAAGAATGATCAGGTCAATAATGACAATAACGCTGACGATTACGATATTGAACTGTACAATGAGCTAAAACAGCTTATGAACGACATAAAAAAAGAACAAAATACGCCTTTAGCCTTTACCGATAGCACATTAAGAGACATTGCAGCAAAAATGCCCTTGAACAAATCGGAGTTTATGATGATCAACGGAGTCGGTGAAATGACATTTAATGATTTCGGAGATCATTTTATTGAAAAAATCAAGGAGTATATGTGATTTATGAATTTACAGATCTTCGGCACAAAAAAGTGCAACGACACAAAAAAAGCCCAGCGCTTTTTTAAGGAGCGGGGCATTAAGTTTCAGTTTATTGACCTTTCCCAAAAGACTATGAGCAAGGGAGAATTCAACTCGGTATGCAGCGCCCTGGGCGATATAGAGAAGGTCATAGACACGGACAAGGATGAGTATATCAATGTCAAATACCTTTTGCCCGACGCGCAGATCGAAAAGATACTGGAGACACCTTCCCTTTTCAGAACGCCCATTGTCCGTGACGGTAAAAATGTGACAGTGGGAAACTGTCCCGACGTATGGAAAACATGGCTTGTAAAATGACTGCCTGTTAGCACAAGTGTTTTGATAGCACGAATTTCAAAAATCAACTGAGCTCGGATTTTTTGCCAAACTTTTCAAGCAAAAAATCCGAGCTCAGTTAGATAGTGAACTTTTATTAAATTTTCCCAATTTTTCAGGAAAATTTAATAAAAGTTCGCGGTTTTGAAATTCTTTTTAAATCAGGGAATTACCGCCAACTTTCCTTAAGAGCGGACTAATATCAGCGCAAGTTTCTTGGGAGCATAAAAAGAGGACTGTTTTTACTGCCCCTCTTTATAGGTTTTTTAAAAGCTTATGTAATCCCCATCCATATTCATAACAGGAGCTACTTTAAGCAAATAATCCTTTTCATATTCAGCCCCCAAATTCGCTAAATGCTCCCTAACGGCATTAAAGGCGGTTTCGGGGGTGTTGTTTTCCTGGCTGAGATGCCCAAGGGTGAAGTTTATAGTTCCCTTTTTTATGAGCCGTCCGCAGAATTCCGCGCTGTCATTGTTGGAAAGATGTCCGTTTGGTCCTGCTATACGTCGTTTAAGAACGGGCGGATAGTGGGGATTGCTTTGGAGCATTTCGGGTCGGTAGTTGGCTTCCACAAAGACTGTGCGGCAGCCTGTGAGGCTTTTCTCCACTTCCTCGGTGACGTGACCAAGGTCGGTGCAGAAGCCCAGCTTGGTTTTCCCGAAGTCAAGGACGTAGCCAACGCTTGATGCGGCATCGTGAGGGGTGGGGAAGCTTTTTATCTCGGCGTCAAAGGCTATTTTCTCCAATTCGTCAAGGGTGTGAAGGTTGGCGGTGGAGGTCACAAGCTCTTCTTTCAGCAGAAAGCTTAACACAGGCTCGGCTGCATATATGGGGGTCTGCGTTTTCTTGGTTAGGGTCAGCAGACCTTTTACATGGTCTATGTGTTCGTGGGTTATTAGGACTGCCTTTACCGAAGCTATTTCCGCTCCTATAAGGGAAAGTCCATCGCGAAAGGCTTTGTAGCTGCAGCCCATGTCTATGGCGATCCCCTTTTCTTTTGTGCCTATGTAGGTGGAATTGCCTTTGCTGGAGCTGCAAATGGGGTATAGTTTCATTTTGTTTCTCCGATCTCTGTGTGTTTTTTCTCCATATACCAATAAATCACCGTTGTAAAAACGGTGATTTAAATTTTTATTACAGCGCTTTCCTCATACCGTCCGTAAACATACGCTTAACGATATCCGCGCCTAAATTTCTAAGCTTGACCTCCATATCCTCGTAACCTCTTTCGATATGGTAGATATCCTCGATCTCGGTAGTTCCGTTGGTAGCAAGTCCTGCTATTATCAGCGCCGCTCCCGCTCTAAGGTCGGAAGCCTTTACAGGCGCCCCTGTAAGGTGATCCACACCCTCAATAATAGCAACCTTTCCGTCAACGGAAATGTCTGCCCCCATACGCCTAAGCTCGTCCACATAGCGGAAACGGTTGTCAAACATACTTTCCGTTACAATGCTGGTGCCTTTCGCCATAGTCAGCAGCGCGGTAAGCTGGGGCTGCATATCTGTGGGGAAGCCGGGGTGTGGCATAGTCTTTACTGTGGTCTTTTCATAGGTCTCCTGTCCTATTACACGGAGATACTCGTCATGCTCCTCTATCACAACGCCCACCTTGCGGAGCTTGGAGGTGATAGGTTCAAGATGCTTGGGTATAATGTTGTTGATGATAACGTTGCCTCTTGTGGCAGCTGCCGCTATCATATAGGTTCCCGCTTCTATCTGATCGGGAATAACGGTATATTCTGTGCCGTGGAGATGCTTCACTCCGCGGATCTTGATAACGTCTGTACCTGCGCCCATAATATCAGCGCCCATGGAGTTCAGGAAGTTGGCAAGGTCAACAATGTGAGGTTCTTTAGCCGCATTTTCGAGAATGGTAAGACCCTCCGCCTTGCATGCCGCTAAAATTGCGTTAATGGTAGCGCCCACGGTAACACGGTCAAAATATATCTGTGTGCCGATAAGCTTTTCCGCTTGTATATCCACAATACCGTGTTCTATGGTGTAGCTTGCGCCCAATGCCTTAAAGCATTTGAGGTGCTGGTCGATAGGTCTGTCACCCAAATCGCAGCCGCCCGGCATTGAAACTCTCGCTCTGCCAAAACGGTTGAGCATGGTGCTTAAAAAGTAGTAGCTTGCTCTCATGGAACGCGCCAATTCGTATGGAACTACCGTGTCGCGTATATGAGCCGTGTCTATTCTGATAGTGTTCTTGTTGATGATCTTGACTTCCGCTCCCATTTCGTTGAGTATCTTCAAGTCAATGGAAACATCGTTTATTTCGGGAACGTTGTATAGGGTACAAGGACCTTCCGCAAAGATAGTCGCGGGGAGAATTGCCACTGCCGCGTTCTTTGCTCCGCTGATATTTACTGTACCCTGTAATCTTTTTCCGCCGTTTATAATAAATTTATCCAATTCTAAAGCCTGCCCTCTGTGATATTTTTGAGGTAAAAATATATTTACACTATATAGTATAACAAAAACTGCAAAGTATATTACAAAATATATTACATAGCATATTACATCATTTGTGCTTTCACACATTTGACAATTATAGCACACATTTACTGAAAAAGGAAGTGTAAATTTAAAAAATCTACAATTTGACCAACAAAAGTTGACTTACGGTAAAACTTTTTAGATATTACAGTCTGTTTAAAAATATTACCGCTTTTTGATCTCACCAGCCTTTGACAGCGCCAAGTATCTGAATATCTGATTTTATGCCGCAGTTTCTTCCTCAGGCCGTCCATCCTCGCCGTTGTCGGCTGTTTCAGCTTCTGTTTCTTCCTCTGTGTTGTCGGCATTTTCCCCTTCCGTATCTTCTGCGGCATCGGGGTTTTCATCTTCCGCAGGGGTGTTGGGTTCCGCGTTTGTGTCGTCCTCGGAGGGGGCTGCAGGCTCGGGATCTGCTGTGTTTTCCTCAGTATCTGGGGCGTTATCGTCGTCTACCACTATCTGCTCGCTGTCCTCGGTAGGTTCGGGAGCCTTTGTGGGTCTTGTCTTTTGTGTGGCGGTAGTCTCTTCCGTTTCCTCCGCTGCGATCTTCAATATCTCGATTTTCTCAATAACTATCTCGTCAATAGGCTTTGAAGCAATATCCTGCTTGTCGTCAGTCTTGTTTCCGTTTACGGTCTCTACCTCGTTGAGTTTTTCCAGAACGTCAAATCCGTCAACCACCTGACCGAATACCGTATCCTGTCCGTCAAGGTCGTACAGACCGCCTACATGAGAGTAGCGCTCCTTGACCTCCTCGGGCAGATTGGCAAGCTTGGTGCTGTATTCCTTATAGAACTTCTTGTCCTCTTCAAGCATCTTTCCGCCTATTTCGGGATCGTCAAGCTGAGCTTTCAAAGTCTGCGCCAGCTCGTCTATCTGGGCGGGAGTGTTGTTGTTTACTATGTAAAACTGGCGGTAATTGCCATCCGCGCTCTTTGCCATACACAAAGCGCCGTAGTAATGGCACATATATTTAGAAGTCTCTATATCGAAATGCTCCTGCTTGGCGACGTCGCCGTCAAAGCCCGTTCCCGTCAGAGAACCGCCCTGAATGAGCTTGTCCTTTACCACGCGGTGGATAGTTCTGCCGTCGTAGGAATTGTTTTCAGCCAGCTTTATAAACTGCTTTACCGCATTTGGGGCAGCGCTGGGAAACAGCTTTACCGTTATATCGCCGTAGTCCATTATACTGATGACCGCAAAATAATCTCCGGGTTCAAGAGCTACTTCCTCAGTGTTTCCCATAAAACCCTTTTCCAAAGAACAGCCCGCAGCCGTTGTCAGGCAAAATACCGCTGCCATTGCCGCAGCAATTTTCTTTATAGTATTCATAACTTCTCCTTATTGCGATTTTTTGTATTACGAGTTTTTGTGATAATCTATTATATCGATATGTTTTACGAAAATGTCTACTTTAGGCGTCGCCGTTTCCTCGTCCACCTCAACGCTCATTATCTGTTCCATAACGTCCATACCGTCAACTATCTGACCGAAGACTGTCTGGAAGCCGCTTAGTGTGGGAAGCGAACCGTGTTCCACCCATGCGTCTATAAGCTCCTGGGGAAAAAGCTGCTCGCCGTCCTTTGTGGCGCTTTTCAGGGTCTCCACGTCCTCGTCGGTAAATTCAAAGGTGTTGCAGATCATATATCTGCTGTCGCCGTAGCCCTGTGTTCCCGAATAGGAGCAAAGAGCGCCCTTGAAAGGCCACAGATTGGGGGTATATTCGTTTTCTATCAGCTTTCCGTCATTGGAAGCCCCTGTGGAGCCGTCATTGCTGGAAGAACCCGTTGCTGCAAACCGCGACTGGTACACCACAAAGATCTTGGTGTTGTCGTAATAGCCGTCATTGGCTCTGTTGACGAAGTTGTCAACGGTATTGGGGGCATATTCGGGGTAAAGCACAGCCGTCATATCGCCCAAAGTGGTATGTATCACCGCCGCAAGCTGACCCTCCTTTGGTTCTTCAAGCTGCACCAGGGTCATTTCCGAAAAGTCGTAATCAAAGACCCTGCTGGTGTAGGTCTGTCCGAAGAGGGAGGCGCAGCCGCTTGTGAGCAGGCAGGACGCTGCCAAAGGGAGTATCAGGAGTTTTTTAAGTATGTTCTTTTTTCTCAAGGATATATCGCCTTTCTATTTTTTCTTTTTCTATATCAATATTTACAGTTTAAAACTTCACAGAATTACAATTTATATTATATATGCAAATTGCTTTAAAGTCAAGTGGAAATGATAACACAATTTGGTATTTGTTAAAAAAATACTTTTATTTTTTCATAAGCCAGACAGGAAAATTTTTGAAAAAGTATTGACAAAACAGGCTGAAAAGGCTATAATATAAGTGCGGCAGAAAGTACGCTTATGCTGTAGTGTAATTGACACTTTAGGGGTCCTTCTCTTTACGAGATGTGGCGTATCCGAAACCTACTAACTGCCCCTGCTTGAAAGTACAGCAGACATTACAAGAGTTGGTCGAGGTAGGCGACTATAAAAATCAATTATTAAAAAGACGAGCCAGCATTTTTGTTGGCTCTTTGTCTTTTAGGACGTAAGTATGAAAAAGAATACCACCAATAAAACTATAAGGATAAAAAAATATTTTACATAAAGGAACGCTTATGAACAAAAAAACTCTCGCCAAACAGGTGATCGCCGCCTTAAAAAAAGAATATCCCACAGTAAAATGCGCTCTTGTTTACGAAAAGCCCCATGAATTGCTCATTGCCACAAGGCTTTCCGCCCAGTGTACAGACGTGAGGGTAAACAAGGTAACTCCCGCTCTTTTCAAGAAATTCCCCACCATAAAAGCCTTTGCTGAAGCTTCCGAGGAGGAAGTAGCCGAGTACATACATTCCTGCGGACTTTTTCAGACAAAATCCCGTGATATTGTGAAGATGTGCAAGCAGCTCCACGAAGATTACAAGGACAAGGTCCCCGATACGGTAGAGGAGCTGGTGAAGCTTGCAGGAGTAGGCAGAAAAACCGCCAATCTTGTAGCAGGAGAGCTGTACGGGAAAACCGCCTTTGTGTGCGACACACACGTAATCAGGCTCACCAACCGTTTGGGGCTGGCAGAGGGCAAGGACGCGGTAAAGGTGGAAAAACAGCTGCGCGAGGCAGTTCCCGCAAAAGAGGGGCTTGGGCTTTGTCACCGCCTTGTGTGGCACGGCAGACTTGTGTGCGACGCTCGGAAGCCCGCCTGTGAAAAGTGCTGTCTTGCCGATATATGCAAAAATAATAAGGATAAAGCTAAAGAAAACAGCAAAAATGAATAAATTCGGGATAAATCCTGCAAAAACCGTTGAAATCTAACTTCTTGTATGATATAATTTAAATTGGAATATTTTGAAATAAATTTAGGAGGAATATTGTATGAACTACAATATCAAGGAAGTATCTTCCAGACTGAAAGCCACAAGAGAATACCTTGACATCAGCAAGGAATTTATGGCTGAACGCACTCACACCACCCTTGAAGAATACACCACACTTGAAAACGGAGAGAAGGACTTTTCCCTTTCTTTCTTAAACGCCTGCGCAGACGCTTTGGGTATTGAAATGATCGAGCTGCTCACAGGCACAGAGCCTAAGCTTCAGACCTACACGGTAGTTAAGAAGGATCAGGGACTGCCTATTGAAAGAAGAATAGGCTTTACCTATCAGCCTGTTGCTTATCTCTTTAAAAATAAGAAGATCGAACCTTTGATCGTTGAAGCGCCCTACTCCGAAGAAGAACAGAAAAAGCCCGTTCACCTTTCTGTACACGAGGGACAGGAAATGGACTACATTATTTCGGGACAGCTCAAATTTGTTATAAACGACCATGAGGAGATACTCAGCGAGGGCGACTGCATTTATTACAATAGCAAAAATCCTCATGGAATGATCGCTTACGGCGGACAGGACTGCAAATTCCTGGCAGTGCTTATCTAAGCCTTTATCGATTTTTAAGAATAACAACGAAAGGGACATAAAAAGAAATGGAACAGGTAATCGACTACTACAAAAAGTTCGTCAACGAGGGCTTTGACGAAAACGGAATACTGAATAAATTCGAGGTAAACTGCCCCGATAACTATAACTTCGGCTACGATATAATTGATAAATTCGGCGAGCTTGAGCCTGACCGCCCCGCTTTGAAGTGGGTAAACGTCAAGGGAGAGAGAAAGGATCTGACCTACGGCGAGCTTTCCAAGCTTTCCACACAGGCGGCTAACCTTTTCGCATCAAAGGGCATCAAAAAGGGCGATATGGTGCTTTTGGTGCTTAAGAGAAATTATCAGTTCTGGTATGCCATTATCGGGCTTATAAAGTTAGGCGCTATCGCAATTCCCGCAACTCACCTGCTTACCACTCACGACTTTACCTACCGCTTTGAGCAGGCAGGGGTAAAGGCTGTTATCTGCACACACGACAATCCCGAGGTAAAGGAATATGTTGATGAAGCCCAAAAGGAGCTTGACTGGAAATTCAACGCCAAGTTTATATGCAGAGGGGGCGCGGACGGAGATTGGCTGGACTTTGACGAGGAGATCAAGAAACAGCCCGAAACTATGGGGCGCGTTGACACCAACTGCAATGATATAATGCTGCTTTACTTCACCAGCGGTACCACAGGCTACCCAAAAATGGTAGTCCAGAACCACAAATACGCAATCGCTCATATACAGACCGCAAAGCATTGGCAGAATGTGGATCCTAACGGCCTGCATCTTACCATTTCCGACACAGGCTGGGGCAAAGCCGCTTGGGGCAAGCTCTACGGACAGATGTCTTTGGGCAGCTGCGTAATGGTTTACGACTTTGACAAGTTCGTTCCTGCCGATATGCTGAAAATTATGCAGGACTTTAAGATAACCTCTTTCTGCGCACCTCCCACAATGTTCAGATTCTTTATCAAGGAGGGATTGCAGGATTACGATCTGAGCAACCTCAAATACTCCACTATTGCAGGAGAAGCGCTTAACCCAGAGGTATTCTATAGGTGGCAGGAGTTCACAGGCTTAAAGCTTATGGAAGCCTTCGGACAGACCGAGTCCACCGCACTTTTGGGAAATCTTGTGGGAATGACACCCCGCCCGGGTTCTATGGGCAAGCCCACTCCCCTTTATGATGTGGATATTGTTGACGAAAACGACAAGCCCGTTCCCGCAGGCGAGGTAGGCGAGATCGTAGTAAGAGCCGAGAGAGGCAAAGACGGTCTTTTCGACTGCTACTATAAGAATGAAGAGCTTACCAACGAGCAGTGGCATGACGGCTACTACCACACAGGGGACACCGCTTGGAAGGACGAGGACGGCTATTTCTGGTATGTTGGACGCAACGACGACGTTATCAAGTCCAGCGGCTACCGCATAGGACCTTTTGAGATAGAGAGTGTACTCATCACTCACCCTGCTGTATTGGAATGCGCAATTACAGCCGCCCCCGACCCTGTAAGAGGACAGGTGGTAAAGGCTACGGTAGTTCTCACCAAGGGCTATACTGCCAGCGAGGAGCTTAAGAAAGAATTGCAGAACCACGTTAAGAAAAACACCGCGCCCTATAAATATCCCCGTATCGTTGAATTTGTGGAGGAGCTTCCCAAGACTATCAGCGGAAAGATCCGCCGTGTTCAGATAAGAACAGAGGATAACGAAAACAAGGGATAATAATTATAAATTAAAAAATTAAACCGCACCGCACAATAATAACGGACTTTTATCCGTATGCTTGTGCGGTGCTGTTAAAGTATGGGAGCTTGCTATGACAGAATACTACTTGTGGCTTTTACAGCTTATGGGAGCGGCTGATCCAAGATCTTTACAGCTTTTACACCACTATGGCTCTGCCAAAAATGTGTATGAAGCCGTGGTTATCAATAAGGAAAGAGAATTCCTCTCCCCTTCAGAGGAAAGCCGTCTCAAAACAGCAACCCTGGAGAACGCCCAAAGGATCATGGAGGAATGCGAAAAGGCAGGGATAAAGATCGTCACTCTTGACGATGAGGACTACCCTTACCGCCTGAAAAACATATACAATCCGCCCATACTGCTGTTTTACAAGGGCAGCTTGGAGAGTATAAACAACGAGGTCTGCATAACAGGAGTTGGAGCAAGAGGCGCCACCGCCTACACTGCCAAGGTCACACGCCATACTTGCATGGATCTGGCAAAGTTAGGCACTGTCTTAGTCAGCGGAATGGCTGTGGGAGTGGATCACCTTGTGCATCAGTCTGCCATTGACGCAGGAGGAAAGACTGTGGGCGTTCTCGCCTGCGGAATAGGCATAGATTATCCAAGGGGCAGCATTCCCACAAGGGAAAGAATGTATGAGCTTGGCGGCGCCTGCATCAGCGAGCTTTTGCCATTCACTCAGACCTCAAGGGGATATTTCCATGCGAGAAACAGGATCTTGTCTGGCTTGTCGTTAGGCACTATAGTTTTTCAGGCAGGAAATCGCAGCGGTTCGCTGATAACTGCCAACCACGCCATACAGCAGGGCAGAGACCTTTTCTGTGTACCGCCTCATGACCTTTTCAACCCCGATTACAGCGGTGTTGTGAAGTATCTCAGAGACGGCGCCATTCCCCTTTTCAACTACCTTGATGTGGTGAACTGCTATCTCTCGGACTACATGGACAAGCTCAACGCCATAAACGAAAAATACACAGTCTCTCCCGAAAACCATTTTGCTTTTGTGAAAAAGGAGAGCAAACCTTTTAGAGAAAAGCCCAAGCCCAAAGCAGCCCATACATCCGAAAAAACCGAAAGACCCGAAAAAACCGTAAAGACCAGAAGCCAGCTTGCAGAGGAATCGCAAAGAGCTATGGAACGCACAGGCGCTGTCCTCCTTAATGAAAAAGCCAAGACAGATTTTGATTTCGAAAGCAATGACCCCGAATATAAGGTGATCTACGATTTTCTGGCAGAAAAGGGACAACAGGGGATAGAAGCCATAACAAACGCATGCGGTATTTCTCCCGACGATGTTTCTATGTACCTGCTGGAGCTTGAAATGGCGGGAATTATCACAGCAAAACCGGGAGCAAGCTACGAAATTGCGGAATAAGCTGTTCTCTAAAAATGATAAAACGAAAAACACCGCAATCAGCAGCGCAAATTCTCATAAAAGAAAGACAGATCCGATAATAGGCGGATAAGCCTTTCCCCAAAAGCAAAAAACGACCGCGGGCAATAACGCAAATTCTAATAAAAGAAAGGCAAAACCGATAATAGAGCGGAATAAGCCTTTCCCAAAAAAGCAATAACGACCCCATGCAAAAACGCAAATTCTCATAAAAGAAAGGCAAGGCAACACCAATAATGAAACTGCTTTTTATATTTACGGGAGGCACCATAGGAAGCACCGTAAACGGCGACATCATCTCCACAGACAACAAGAAACCCTATCTGATATTGGAAAAATACCGCGAGATCTACGGCATAAATTTCGAGTACGACATCTTACAGCCCTACACCGAGCTCAGCGAAAACAACACAGGGGCTACCATAAGAAAGCTTATCGGTACAGTGCTGGAAAATCTTCCAAAAGGCTATGACGGGATAATAATCACCCACGGCACCGATACCATACAGTATTCCGCCGCAGTTTTGTCCTACACTGTCAAGACGAATATTCCCCTTTGTCTTGTGTCCAGCAACTACACCATAGAGAACCCCAAAGCCAACGGACTTGTGAATCTCCACTGCGCCGTAAGATTTATGGAAACTGTTAAGACTGCTGGAGTGTGGGTGTCCTATAAAAATCAAAACGACATACCCAGGATCCACAAGGGCAGCCGTCTTTTGGAAAGACAGGCATTCACCGACTGCATTTTCAGCGTTATGGATACCTATTACGGCAGCTTTGACGGAGATTTCAACTTCCACCCCAACCCCGAATACAGCCAATCCCCCGACAGTATGGACTATTTCAGCCCCGATACCCTTACCGAGGAAGCGGACAATATCCTCCGTATCGAGCCTTATCTGGGCATGGTCTATCCCAAGATCGAGCAGAAGATAAAGTACATACTTCACGGCAGCTATCACTCGGGAACTATCAACACCAAGTCCATTTTCCCCTCGGATTTCTTTGCGGAATCCAACAGGCGGGGCATAAAGATATTTCTGACAGGTACGGAAAGCGGAGAGTGCTACGAAAGTACACAGGCGTTCAAGGATCTGCACCTGATCCCGGTAAACAACCTTTCCCCCATTTCCGCTTATGTTAAGCTGTGGCTTTGCGCCGCGGCGGGGTATGACCCAGAAGATATTCTTGGTAAGAGCCTGGCAGGGGATATTGTTCCGTAATTATAAAAACTGTTTGCTTTTTTTGAGAGGTTTTTTCCAAATTCTTCAAAAAATAAATGCCATGGCCTTAATAAATAAATCCTGTTGAAAGTTTTTGACTGTATTTAATAAATACTACTCGTCTTGTTTTAGCACAATGCACAATGAAAAAATATTATCTTCCCATTTTAATATTTCCCCGAAAATAATCGGTACAATACTGCAAAATATCCTTTGAATATCCTCGGCTTTTTTGTGGATTTTTTCGAGGGGGAAATTGCTTTCGGCAGGTTTTACAGCAGTTATAAAAATCTTATTACGGTATTTTGATAAAATTATAGTAAAAATCTCCCTTTGAAACGGCTCAAAGGGAGATTTTTTTGTATTTTGGGAAAAATAAATCGGGTCTGCTGTTTTTCGGATTGCCGATAATGGTATCAGCAATTTTTATGCTGTCAGAAAATGCGGAAATAAAAAATCACATCAAGGGATTTTCTCTGCAAAGCCTTACTGCGGCTTAATTCTCATCATATTCTGTGTCATCATCTTCATCATATTCTTCGTCATATTCCTTGTAATGATTTTCGTTATGATACTTTTTATGATCCTTACCCTTTATGATCACCTTTGCGCAATTCACATCGCCGCCGATCTTTTTGCACTTGATAGTATCAGCGGTGGCATTTCCCTTTA
Source organism: Oscillospiraceae bacterium (assembly GCA_014799325.1). Lineage (GTDB taxonomy): Bacteria > Bacillota > Clostridia > Oscillospirales > Ruminococcaceae > Ruminiclostridium_E. The sequence goes on along the minus strand of JAAVIE010000158.1, from coordinate 6,060 downwards.
TATCGCCGCAGCTGACGTTTCCGCCTGCGTGTACGTCGCCGTCTACACCGCCGCAGTTGATGCTGCCCCCTGCGTGTACGCTTCCGTCCACGCCGCCGCAGTTGACGCCTCCGCCTGCTTCAACACAGCCGTCTACTCCTCCGCAGTTGACTCCGCCCCCTGCTTCCACAGATCCGTCTACGTTGCCGCAGTTTACGCCTTTTCCCGCTCTGACGCTGCCGTCAATATCGCCCTCTATTTCTGCCGAGCCCCATATTTCCATATTTATTTTAGTATTGGGATCAGTGGGGATCAAAAGCGGTATTTTTCTGTCCTCCTCCCAATTCTCTGCGCCCAACACTCTTTTGCCCACACACTGCACAACTCTGTATATACCGTCGTCGGGCAGCTCCGTCAGAGTAAGACCGTTTTCTTCTCCAAAGAAAAGAGCGTCCATGCTTATATTGAAGTAGTCGCATATTTTGGGAAGCACGGTGATGTCGGGATAGGAAAGACCGTTTTCCCACTTGCTGACAGCCTGTACAGATATGTCAAAGGCTTCTGCAAGAGCTTCCTGGCTCAGATTTCTTTCAAGGCGTTTTTCCTTGATAACTTCCTGTATTTTTATGGTTTTCATAATAAAAATTCCTTTCATATTATCTTTCACAGCCTGCAAGCATTATCGACAATGTTATTTTAGCACATAAGCCGCAAATATACAATAAACCGCTTGTTTAAGATATTCAACCAATAGTTGATACCCGTCTTTTGTTGACAATAATAAAGCTTTATGCTATAATAATGTAAAGAAATAAATTTACGGAGGTAATGTAAAATGAAAAAAAGCATAAAAATATCCCTTATCGTTTTAGCTGCCGTAATTGCTCTTTCTCTTGTTATTTCGGGAGTAGTGAGTCTTATTTTTAAAGATAAAATTTCCGTTTCAACAAAAAATATTATTACTGATTTTGATATTCTTTTAAACCACACCACAGAAAAAGGCGAAACTCTTGAAATACCCTTTGGCTGGGGCGCAAGCAAGATCGACGAAAACACATATCATGTTACAGCAACATTAAACGACAATAGGGAAAGTCCAAATTACAAAATTGAAAATGTAAGGATAACTGCAAATCTGGACGCCAATGTCAATATTTATTCTGCTTTTTACGGCAGCGGTAATTCAAACTACCACATTCCCAATATGGACTTTACAACTGAAGATGAGCGGAACGCCCGCAGTTATTCCGGCGGTACCCAAAAGAATGTCAAGTGCTTTTCCGAAAACGGATATATGCACATCGAAATGGTATTGTCAGGGGAGGAGCTGAAAAATCTGAGCTTTGATATTTCCTATGACGTTATAGGTCAGGGGCTGTATTCAAACAATAAATTCCATTATGCCTGGGAGGAAATGGAGTTTGCTTTGGAGCCACCCGAATCTGCAGAACAGTAAATATATCAGTAAATTTAGGGTTCGCCTTTCAAGCAGCGAACCCAATTTTTATTATGTCCATTATGTTCTATTTATCACAAGCGGATCTTTCAACTTCTGCAATTCCCTTTTTCAATCTCTCCAAAGCGTCCTTCAAGGTTTCCTTGGTGCAAGCCACGTTCATTCTCATGCACTTTTCCCCCTCTTTGCCAAAGATCCTGCCCTCCGAAAGAAACAAGCCCGTTTTTTCCCTGATAAATTTAGGAGAATCACCGTTAAATCCCTTTACGCCTTCACAATTGAGCCACATAAGATATGTAGCCTCGCACCCGGTAACAGTAACCTGTGGCAGTTCTTTTGCCAAAAACTCCTTCACAATAGTCTTATTTTCAAAAAGATACTGCCTTAGCTGATTGAGCCATACTCCGCCATAGGTGTACGCCGCATAAGCCGCGTCACATGAAAAGCCGTTAGGGTCGCCAAGACAATCTATGTCAAGTCCCCTGCTGACCCTCTGCCTTAACTCCTCATCGGGGATTATCAGCGCCGAGCTTTTCATTCCCGCAAGGTTAAAGGTTTTGGTAGGGGCAACACAAGTGACGCTGTTAAGGGCACAGTTCCGCGACACTGCCGCAAAAGGAACATAGTCCAGCCCGGGGTCGGTCAGATCACAATGTATCTCGTCCGAGACGACCACTACCCCGTTTTTGCAGCACAGCTCTCCGATCTTCTCTAAAGTCTCCCTGTCCCAGATCTTTCCGATAGGGTTGTGAGGGTTGCACAGTATCATCAATGTAACTTTAGGATCTGCAAGCTTTTTCTCCAGATCCTCAAAGTCGACCCAATACTCGCCGCTTTCGCAGATAAGCGGATTTTCCGCGATCTCTCTTTCATTGTCCTGTATGATATGGAAAAAGGCGTTATACACAGGGGGCTGTATCAGCACCTTTTCATCGGGCTTGGTCAGATGCCGTATCATGCTCGAAATTGCGGGAACCACTCCGCTTGCAAAAGTCAGCCATTCTTTTTTAACTGCAAGGTCGTGCCTTTTTCCCCACCAGTCGCAGTAGGCATTATACCAATACTCGGGGATTATGGAGTAGCCGAAAACACCGTGTTCCATTCTCTCCTTAAGAGCAAGCATTATTTCGGGAGCGGTTTTGAAATCCATATCTGCCACCCACAGCGGCAGTTCATTTTCCCCTACATTCCATTTCAAAGAATCGGTATCTCTCCTGTTGATATGTGTGTCGAAATCGTACTGCATCTTTTTCTCCCTTATCTTTTTTCCTTTACTGAAAAACAGCGCTTTTAAAGGTTTTTAACTTTAAAAACGCTGTTTTTCAAAAAAGAGATTTTTATGAAACTAACTAAAAATGATAGCAATTTTGACAGCTGAGAAAATCTGCTGTCAAAACTCTTCGGCTTTGTCGAAAGACTGTCAAATGTTTCCCGGAGAAAAATGAGGGGCGGGGTGTTCCCGCCCCAAATTTTCCGGGGAGGACAAGTCCGAAATTTTTTATTATTTGCTGTTTGGATTATCGTTTACTACGCCGAAGCTTGACTTACCGTTTTTCTTGATCTTGTACATTGCGTCGTCTGCAATGGAGATGATCTCCTCAACAGACTTGGAGCTGTCGCTGACAATGTAAACGCCGATACTTACGCTGACAGTGAGATGCTCGTCAGTATCGCATACAAATCCCGCTTTGAGCTTTGCAAGGATATCCTTTGCAATATTCTCAGGGATATTGGTGGAAACGTTTCTTGCGCAGACGATAAACTCATCTCCGCCATAACGTCCGATATAGCCGTAATCCTCAACTATCTCGCCGATAGAATCGGTGACGAACTTAAGCACTTGGTCGCCTGTTGCGTGACTGTACTTGTCGTTGTAGATCTTGAAGTCGTCAATATCAACAAAGAGTATGGCAAACTGATCGCTGCCCTCTGCCATTTTCGAGATCTCCTCGTTGATGACATTTTCGATAGTCTCTCTGTTGTATACACCTGTGAGTGCGTCATAGCTTGCTCTCTGCAAAAGCTGCAATTCGCCTTTCTTGGCTCTGTCAACGTCGGAAAGGACGCCGATTATCTTTACGATATTTCCCTCTCCGTCGCGGATGGTGGAGGTTTTCATCTGTACCCAGATGTAGTCGCCGAAGATATTCTTCCAGCGGTAGGTGTTATCCTTGAACTCCTCGCCCTTTTCCAGCCTTTCCAGATCCTTGCGGTAACGGGCGTTGTCGTCGGGGTGAACCTTGCCCTTAAGGAAGAAGCAGTCGCTGAAATGGTCTGAGGGCGGACGGTAGCTGAATTTCTTGTTGAAGTTATTGGAGAAGGTGATGTGGTTGGTTTTCATATTCCACTCAAATACCACATCATCTGACATCTCAACAATGGTACGGTATCTCTTTTCGCTGACAACTACGTTATCCAGCAGATCGTTGAAGGCTTTGGCAATATCCCTGTACTCGTTTTTGCTGGCTACGGAAATTCTCGAATCGTGGTCGCCTCTGTGGATCTTGGTAAGAGTGTCTCTGATAATGGAGAGAGGCTTTGTCACCATAATAACAGCCACTACATAAAGCGCAAAGAACAGCACGGACAGACCTATAATAGTTCCAACCACCTTGGAGGAAGCCTCGGAGGAATAAACATACGCTTTCTGTGCTTCAGCCAGCGCTGCCACATACCAGCCGCAGCTCTTACACTTTGTGGTGTATGAAACTCTTGAATTTCTGTTTACGGTAAAGAACATTGATTCATTGAGAACCGAGGCATCATTGATAGCGTCACGGATCTTTGTATACTCCTCATAGCCCTGCTTGGAAGCGACCTCGGAGATAATTCCGCGGTAGGATGAGTCGACCATATTGCCAAATCCGTCTATGAAAATAGTACGTCCATTGCCGGGGAAGCTTCCCGCCTTTATCAGAAGATCAAAATCATCGGCGGCAAAGTACACCATTATTATCCTGTCATCGGTAATTACGGGAGCGGCGATCTCGTACTGTGTAGCTCTGTCATTGTCGTCAAACACGGGGCAGAAATAAGCGTCGCCCTGCACCAACGCGCCCAGCTGCTCCTCGGTAAACTGGGAATATTTGATGCCGTCGGGGTTTGCAGTCTCAAAAACCGCGTTATTGTTTTTATCAAATACGATTATTCTTGCAATACCTGTTTCATCATTAACATAGATCTCTGCGGCAGCCTTAGCGTTGTCGGCTTCTGTCTTGTCTGTAAGCTTAAAGCTCTTTATCCCCTGATCCTCCGCCACAATGGCAGCTGTCTGCGACAAGGTGCCCACATAGGATTCAACGCCTGTTGTTCCGCCTGAAACTATATCCGAATACATTCTTTCAAACTGTGTCTTGGCAACGCTGCTCATAGTATTGGAGCAGTATACCGCATAGGTGATTATGGACGCGAGGGAAAAGAACAGAAGCGCAAAGATGAACAAAGTACGAATTTTCATTTTAATCTCCGAATCAAGTATGTATTATCACCGAAAAACCGCAAAAACCACATCAATGGCTGATTTATCGGAAGTATGCCTATAAAATTCTTTAGCAGATCGGGAAAACTGCTTCTTTTTATGTTTGCATATAGATATTTTACCACTTTTTTTTGTAAATGTAAATGACTGTTTATTATTTTGTAAAGAACAGTGCAATTTGGGGTTAGATTTTTGTTTATATTTACCCATTCCCTTTTTTGGTTTTTGGACATCTTGTCTTATCTCATAACATAAATTACAATATGAGTATAATTCTTTACGAAAAATCAAAAATGCAAAGGAGAAATGAAGATGAAGATCATGATAGGGCGTTTTGCAAATTCAGCCTTTATCTATGCCGTTCTTGCAATGGTATCCGGTGTTTTTTACCGTGAGTTTACAAAGTTAAATTTTTATGACGGGAACACCGCTCTTTCGGTGATGCACACCCATTATTTCATTTTGGGAATGGTATTTTTCCTTGTTCTTATGCTGATCGAGAAGAATTTCGGCATTTCCGCCCAAAGCAAAACGGGGCTTTTTGTGATTACATATCAGGTGGGCTTGAATATTACCGTTCTCTCTTTTTTGATAAGAGGAATTACCCAGGTTTGTCAAACTGATATATCAAACGGAATGGACGCTTTCATTTCGGGAATTGCGGGAACGGGGCATATTGTGATGAGCGTTAGTATGCTTTTGCTGCTGTGGCGGGTCAAAAAAGCTGTTAAAGAGTAATTTAAATAGTATTGGGGCTGTAAAAGCAGCCCCCGCTTTTTTATGCTCCACAAAAACTTGGTGCTGATTTTGGTTCTCTCCGGAAAGTTGTGCTGATTTTGGTTCTCGGGAAAGTTATTTTGGTTCTCTCAGGAAAGTTGTGCCGATTTTGGTTCTTGGGAATGTTATTTTGGTTCTCTCGGGAAAGTTATGCTGATTTTGCTTCTCTCTGGAAAGTTGTGCTGATTTTGGTTCTTGGGAAAGTTATTTTAGTTCTCTCGGGAAAGTTGTGCTGATTATGCTTCTCTCAAGAAAGTTGTGCTGATTATGGTTCTCTCAAGAAAGTTGGCGGTAATTTACTGATTTAAAAAGAATTTCAAAATTCCCGAAATACAGCTCAATGGCGCAAGCGCCAAGAGCTGTATTTCGG
>JAAVIE010000157.1 GCA_014799325.1 Oscillospiraceae bacterium | reverse complement strand
ATTTTGACAGAATTAGTATTGAACTAACTTTCTTGGCGGTTTCACCGCCAACGCCGTGCATAGCACGGCGAATCATACTGTAGACATAGTCTACAGTATGATAAAGAAATAGTATAAAAACCTTTAAAACGGTCAAGGGCTGTCACCCAAGATGACAGCCCCGGACCCTATAACTATTCTCCTTATATTATCTCTCTATCTATATCACTTTAATCCTTCAGATCGCACACAATAACGCCAAGACCCACGCTGCTGAGATAGCATCTGCCGTAAACATTGCAGTCGCCCTTGATGAAGTTACCGTTACCCATACCGCCGAACTGCATAGTGCTTGTGGTAACAGGAGCCCAGGTCTTTCCGTCGTCGTCCGTCCAATAAACGCCCATGGGATCCTCAGTGGTAGGTCTGCCCCAGATGTAGATAGCGTCGGGTGAGGAATCGTCCTTGCCCTTGCCTACGCCTAAGCCGATAACGCCCGCAACGTTCTCCATTTTGGTGAAGGTCTCGCCGTGATCGTTAGATATCTGCAAGCCCATTGAAGGAATATATACCACGCCCTCTTTGCCGGGAGATACGGTAATTCTTACAGCCGACAGAAGGTTGAAGGTCTTTGTGAAAGTCTTGCCCTTGTCGGAGCTGGTGTAGAAGCCGCTGCCGTTGGCTGCATATACATAGTCGGGATTTACCGTGTCGCAAACTATATCGCTGGTCATCATTACGCCGTCGCAGGTGTTCCAGGTCTGACCCTGGTCGTCGGTGTAGTAAGCCATATTTTCCTTAGGAGCCCAGAAGTAACGGCTTCCGTCTGCACTGACTGCCACTACGCCCTCTTTTGCGTTGTCAACGGGAGTCTTTTTCGCTTTTTCCCACTTTTTGCCGCCGTCGGTGGTGTAGTACAGGGCGTAATTGTCGCCGTCAGCGCCGCATTTTACCATAATGTCGGGATTTCCGAAGGCTACGGCGATGTCGGTCATGGAGCCGCCCTTGCTGCTGTGTATGGTGCCGTATTCAAAGGCGTCTGTGTTGATAAATCCGTCATAGTCGTATACGGAAGTAACTATAGTGCCGTTGGGAACGGTGATAAGCTCAGAGGGAACAGTCTCCTCAACGCCCTTTGAATCAAAGTAGAAAGCGGGAGCGTCTGCCCAGATATTATCGCAGGCGAAAATTCCGTTGCCCGAGGTGACCTTTATCTTGCCGCTGTCAAACTGATCCATAGCAAGACAGCCGCACCAGTGAATGGCGAAATCCTTGACCCAGTCTATTTCCGAGGACATTGTCATTATGTCGTTAATGGCGTTCCATGTCTTTCCGCCGTCTGTAGTGGTGTAGAATACATCGCCGAAAGCGCCGTTGGGCTGTGCCATCCATACGCATTCGGTAACTGCCACCATTTTGTTGGGATCGTTTTTATCTATTGCGATATCGCCGATGGTCTGATTTGCGGGGGAAATATCCTCAACCGTGCCGCTTGCGATGTTAAGGCGAACCAAAGCGCCTTGTCCGCTGTTCCAAGGACCCTCCGCATTGCCGTAGGTGATAAGCAAATTACCCTGTCCGTCAAGTCTCATTCTTTGAGGGAACCACTTGTCGGGGAGATCGGCAACCGCTTTCCAGCTTTCGCCGCCGTTCTCGCTGACGAAAATGTTGCTTTCCTTGTCCTTGGAAATGCCCGCATAAATTCGAGTGCATTTGGAGCCGTCGGAGGAATCGGGGTCTACTACTATAGTACAGATACCGTTGCCGTTTGCCGTTTCGGTTTTGGCAACGTCAGTCAAGCCGGGGAGAGCAGTCCAGGTCTTTCCGCCGTCTGTGCTTTTTATCATGCCGCCTGTTCTGCCGCCTACATAAAGAATGTTGCGGTCAACGGGGTCAATGGCTATCCTCTCGCCGTTCTGTCTGCCCATGCCGTTGCCGTGCGCCTTTATAAGCTCGGTGACATCAACTGTTTCAAAGGTCTCGCCGTAGTCCTCGGAGATCATGATACAGGTCTTTCCGTTGCTGAAATATGAGGTTCCGGCTAAAAGGAATATGCGACCCGGCTTTTCGGGGTCTATCGCCATTCCGTCAATGCCCATAAGTCCAACATCGTCTGAGGAGATGTTGTAGGATAAGGATACCCACCTGTTTTGTGTCTTGTCAAAGCGGTATGCGCCGCCAACGTCTGTGCGGGCGTAGTAAAGTCCTTCTTCCGAGGTGGAGAAAACTCCTGTTACATAACCGCCGCCGCCCATTGCCATCTGGCTGTAGCTCCAGTTGGTGGAAGCGGGGTCGCTGACAGAAGCCTGACCTGTGCCTGAAGTGTTTGCGGGCTGATCGGTATTGTCGGGATCCTTATCGCCGCCGGTACAGGAGGTAAGGAGCAGCACTGCCGCCGTAGCAAGTGCAGTCACTGCCGCTGTTTTTCTGAAAATTCTCTGCATAAGAACATCCTTTCTTAATTATGTAATCGTTTTTATAATAGTTTAGTTTTATCATAAGCATAATTTCATTTTACCATACTTTGCTTTTTTTGGGAATTGTTTTTTGTGACAAATACGTTAACGGCTCTTTGTTAATTTTTACAAAAAATTATCAGCCGCAAATTATCGATTTTTCACCTTAATTTCACAAGAATGCTGTATGATTACGGCAAGACAAGAAATTTTTCGGAGAGGTGACCGACTATGATTAAAAGACCTTTTGCTTTGATATTATGCGGAGCTATGGCGGTTTCCGCAGTTCTGGGCGGCTGTTCGGACAGCAGTTCCGACAATTCAAATACTTCGGCGGCGGTAGGAAGCGCAGATCCCGAAAGTAACGGCACGAACTCGGGCGAGAACGACAAAAAATCTCCCCAGCAGGAAGCCAACGTTTCCCACGACATCAAGGAGAGCAACGTCTGCACAGTGGATATTGGCAGCGATATGTATATCAGCGGCAGCGGCGCGGCTTATGAAAACGGCGTTCTTTCTATAACAAAGGGCGGCACTTACACTTTGAGCGGCAGCATTTCCGACGGCTATGTGTATATTGACACAGAAGAAAACGTAAAGCTGATCCTGAACGGCTTTTCCGTCAAAAACAGCAGCGGAAGCGCGTTATACTGCTATAATGCCAAAAATCTGTATATCGAGCTTGGGGAGAATACCAATAACAGCTTAGAGGACGGCACCGTCTACTCCTTTGAGGGAAAAAACGAATCCTCAGCCGAAAACGAACCCAACGCCGCACTTTACAGCAAGTCAGATCTGTTTATTTACGGCAAGGGCAGTTTAGATGTTAAGGGAAATTACGGTCTTGCTATCCGCTGCAACGACGATCTTTCCATTGAGCAGGGCACCATAACGGCAGCTTCAGCCACCAACGGCATAAGAGGAAGCGACAGCGTAACTGTAAGCGGCGGCAATATTACCGTAAACGCCGAAAAGGACGGTATAAAGACCACCAACGACTCTGACAGCGAGAAAGGGAATATCATCATCAGCGGCGGCACGGTAAACGTCACCGCAGGAGAGGACGGCATACAGTCGGCACAGGCGCTTTCCGTAAGCGGCGGCGAACTGAACATTACCACCACAGGCGAGGTTGCCGATGGCGGAAATGACGGCTGGTGGTTCGGCGGCAGAAGAGATTCAAGCAGCGAAGACAGCACCTCAAAGGGAATTAAGAGCAGCGGTGCAATGACAGTAAGCGGCGGCAGAATAACCGTAAACTCCACCGACCACTGTGTACATTCAGCCGATACTATGGAAATTTCGGGGGGCGAGTTGGTTCTTTCCTCCTCAAAGGGCAAGGGAATTTCCGCCCACGGCGACCTGACCGTAGAGGGCGGTACGATAGATGTACAAAATTCCACAGAAGGCTTGGAAAGCAAGGCGGTATTTACAGTAAACGGCGGCGAGATAACGGTAAACGCTTCCGACGACGGTCTGAACAGCGGCGGCGGCTCGGATATGTGGGGAGGCGCATTTGGAAGTACGGACAGCAGCTCGGAAAGCCACGATATGTTTATCAACGGCGGTTATATTTATGTAAACGCATCGGGTGACGGCATTGATTCCAACGGCAACATCACAATCAGCGGCGGCACCGTCATAGTCAACGGACCCACCAGCGGCGCAGACGGCGCCCTTGACTGCGGCGACAGGGGAAACAGCATAACCGTTACAGGAGGATTTCTCGTAGCCGCAGGCAGTCAGCAAATGGCAGAAAATCCCTCTCAAAGCTCCACTCAGAACTGCATCTGCTTTTCCGCAAATATGAACGGCGGAGAAACCCTTGCAGTACAAGATGCAAACGGCAGCAACATTGTTGTGTTTACCGTGGCAAAACAAGTTCAGCATATAGTAATTGCTTCCCCCGATATTACAATGGGCGAGAATTATAAGGTCTACACCAAGGTGAACGCCGACGGCGAAGAGAAAAACGGACTGTACGACAGCACAGCCAAGGTAAGCGTAAACGGCGAGCCTGTTTGTACTATTACTGTCAATTCCGTTGTTACCGCTTTTGGCAGCAGCGGAATGGGCGGCGGCCTCGGAGGAGGCTTCGGCGGCGGAATGGGCGGCGGTCATTTCGGTTTTGAGGGCGGCTTTGGCGGTGAAGGATCGGACGGCGGTTTCGGCGGAGGACACCGTGGCGAAAACGGGAGGGCAGCAGGGCAATGATTTTACTCCTCCCGATGATATGACCCCTCCTGACGGTAATGGCGATCAGGGCGGCGTTCCCGATATGGGAACTCCTCCCGATGTAAATGGTAATCAAGGCGGCGCTCCCGATATGGGAACACCTCCCGACGGAAACGGCGGTTTCTCTGACGGTGCGCCTTCTGATAATGGGGTTATGCCGCCTGATAATAACGGTGTTCATGTATAATTTTTTCTGTGTGAATTAAAAAATAGGGCTGCAAAAAAAGCAGCCCTTATTTTATGCCAAGTTTCTTGGGAGAGCCGTAAAAATCGGTACAACACCTCTAAGAGCAGTGAAAAATTACCACTTGTTTCCCTAAAGGCGGGTCGCCATTCGCACAACTGTTTTAATAGCACAAGTTAAAAATTGCGGGTTACCACTATCACAACTTCCCTGATAGCACGAATTTCAAAAGAAGCCTGTGACTTCCTGCGGAAGTCTAAAATTTTCGAAGAAAATTTTGTCTGGTTCTGAAAATGGAGCGGAGTGACGCAATGCGGCACGGAGCTTCATTTTCAGAATTTTGAAATTCTTTTTAATCAGTAAATTACCGCCAGCTTTCCTTGAGAGAACCAAATCAACGCAAATTCTTAGTCTTCCTGCCCCTCTAAATAATCCAAATATTTCGCCCCATGGTAATCCTGATCTATTTCTTTAAAGGTTTCTACCATTTCCTCATAATCAATATCACATTCTCCGCTGAACGGAATAACATAAATATCCTCATTCTCCTGTCCTTTCCAGAAGCCTTCACGGCGCAGCTCACCCAAAACTTCTGCCATCCACATACGAATGTTGCTGCATTCTTCCTCGAAAGCAGCATCAAAATCCGATTCATTCTCTTCATACCAAGCAACTGCCTCTTCGGACAGATCATTGGCATAATCGGAATAATCCAAAGCAGCTTTTAAAGTATTCTCTTTTAAGTAATCCTGAAGTTTTTCAAACAGGGGAGTTCTTGCCGATGTCACATCCCATTCAGCCCACGGTTCAAATCGGTAATAGTCCTTTTCGTCCTCTTCACAGTCCTCAATACTCTCCTCATACATTTCCTCGGTATTAAAATAGACAATCGTATAGAAATCTTCTGCATATACTTTTTGCACTACACCTGCAATTTCAAATGAAATGCCGTAAATCGACTGATCGGCATATTCCTCTGTCAATTGCGGGAAATAATCTTTCACTGCTGCTTTGTACAATTCTTTAAATGTGGATTCGTTCAGATTGCTGTTCGAATTTTTGCTTTCGTATCTTGACATTAAGGCTTTTGTTATAGTTTTGCTTGTTATCATGGTAATTATTATCCTTTTTTTATTTTTCTTTCCCTATACTTCTGCTCAATGATCTGAACCTCGGCTCTGCCTTTTCTCACCACCGCAAACTTATTCTTTTCAAGATTGATCTTCCCCCTGCCGTCCTTAATGATCTCTGTAAATCCGTTGATGCGCAAGGCGGAAGGCTCAACCTGCTTTTCCCAAAGCATCAAAGACACTGATCTTGAAAGTATGGGAGGATCAAGGGCGGCAAGCTTTTCCGAGGAATATACACCCTCTTCCAGTCTTGCATTGTCCAGCGCACTGACAGCCATTTCTTCAAGATAGTCGCTATCCTTTCTGAGGGCGCTCACCATTCTTGAAACGCCCCTGTGAAAGGAGGGGTTCATTTCAAGGAGCAAGGGCATAAGCTGTAATCTAACCTTGTTTCTTGTATAGTCGGTGGAAAAGTTGGTTTTGTCCGTTACATATTTTAGGGAATTGGCTCCTATATATTCTTCGATCTCTTCCCTTGTACAGTATATCAGCGGGCGAATAAAGCAGTCTCTTACAGGTGGTATGCCGCAAAGCCCCTTTAAGCCTGTACCTCTTATGAGATTTAAAAGCACCGTCTCGGAATTGTCGCAGGCGTTGTGAGCAGTGGCTACCTTTGCGCCGCCTTTTCCGATCATTCCGATCTCTTTTGCGTACTCCGAGAATTTCTCGTATCTCAGCTTCCGCGCGATCTCCTCGGTGCTTTGGTGCTTTTGCAGCGCGCCTTTTACGTCTACCGAAAATACTCTCAAAGGAATATCGAGACTTTTGCAGAAGCTTTCCGCAAACCGCTGATCGCTGTCGCTGTCCTCGCCGCGCAGATTGTGGTTGATATGGCAGGCGTACAGCTCTATATCCAAAGCTTCTTTTAAGGAATAAAGACTGTGCAGCAAGGTCACGCTGTCCGCGCCGCCGCTTAAGCCCACTATCACCTTGTCTTTGGGCTTAAGCATATTGTATTCCTTTACGGCTTGCAGGACTTTTTCCAAAAATGGGGAAAATTCGGAAGTGTTCTTGTGGGAATTATCCATGAGAAAAATCCACTCCGGTAAATCTTGTATACTGTCCGTCCCAGTTCAGCGGCACCGTATCTACCTTGCCGTGACGGTTTTTTGCTACTATACACTCGCAGGCGTTGGGATATTCCGCTTCCTTATTATAATAGCCGTCGCGGTATAGGAACATAACTATATCCGCGTCCTGCTCGATAGAACCCGAATCTCTCAGATCTGACAGCATGGGGCGCTTGTCGGGACGCTGTTCGGGGCTTCTGGAAAGCTGTGAAAGGCTGATAACGGGAACATTCAGCTCCTTGGCCATTATTTTCAGATTTCTGGTGATCTCCGAGATCTCTGCCACACGGTTTCCGTCACGTCTGCCTGTTGACATCAGCTGTAGGTAGTCTATGATGACTAAGCCCAAATTTTTCATTCGCCTGAGCTTCGCTTTCATTTCTCCCAAAGATATGTTGGCAGTATCGTCAATGTAAATTTCCACCTGTGACAGGACATCAACAGCCTCGCCCAGGTCGTCCCATTTTGATTCGGGGAACTGTCCTGTCCTCATTTCCTCAGAACTGAGCCTTGCTTCAGCAGAGAGAATGCGGGAAGCGATCTGCTCCTTTGACATTTCAAGAGAAAATATGCACACCTTCTTTTGGGGATAGGCTTTAGCCACATTGGTGGCAATGTTGGTGGCGAAAGAGGTCTTTCCCATACCCGGACGGGCAGCGATAAGTATAAAGTCGGAGGGGTTAAGACCGAATATTATCTGATCCAGCTTGCCGTAAGAGGTGCGAAGCCCTATTTTTTCTCCCCCCTCGGGGTTGTCCGCCAGCTCAGACAGTATATCCAGCTGCTGGCTCACCAGGGGCTTGATATGGGTAAGACCTTTAAGATCCTTTTCGTCGCGTATATCGAAGATCTTTTTTTCCGCCAGATCAAGAAGGGCAGTGGTCTCCTCGGTACCCGAAGCGGCAAGGTCGTACAATTCCTTTGAAACGGTCATCAGCTGTCTTATCATAAACTTGTCGCAGATTATGTCAAGATAGCTGTCTATACCCGATGGGGTGATAGCCGCGTCCGCTATCTTCATAAGATACGCCCGAGCTTCCTGGCTGTTTTGGAAAACGCCCTGCTGTACTGCTTTTTCCATTACGGTGATAACGTCGATCTGCTGCCCCGAAATACTCATCTGATATATTACGGAAAACAGGTCGCCGTGGAGCTGTACTTTAAAATGCTCGGGGTGCAGCCTTGCGGTTATGGGGCCCACTGTTGAGGGGTCTACCAGAACAGAGCCTAAAACTGCCTGTTCCGCATCTAAACTGAAGGGGAGAGAAAGTTCGGATAAGTCAAAGTCCGGCATAAAATAAATACTCCTTTTTGTGCTTTCAGGAAAGCTGTGCTGTTTATGGTTCTCTCGGGAAAGTTGGCTGTAATTTGCCGATTTAAAAAGAATTTCGGAACCGCAAGCTTTTTTAAAATTTCCCTGTACTATCCCATTAAAAGTGCGGGATCGGTACGAAAAACCGGGAAATTTTAAAAAAGCTTAGCTATTAGGTACTTCTCGGCAAGCCGAGAAGTACACGCAGCAAGCTGCTCCGACTGAGTTTGGAGTTTTTGCCTGAAAAGCCGGGTAAAAACTCCAAACTCAGAGAGACTGTATTTTTCTGCCCGGTTTTTCAAGTAGAAAAATGCAGTCTCAAATGATTCTCTGAAATTCGCGCTATCAGAACAGCTGTGCGATTATTCCTGTATTTCTTCAACCATAACCGTAAATTTTGCACTAACGCCGTTATAAAGCTTGGCCTCCGCAGAATATCCGCCGAACGCCTTTATATCGCCGTTTACAACGATCTTTCTCTTGTCGATGTCAAGATTATACTGCTTTTTCAGCTGCGCGGAAATGTCCTTGCCTGTTATGGAGCCGAAAAGTCTGCCGTTGGCGCCGCCCTTTGCGGTGATGTTGACGGTCTTTCCCTCTGACTTTGACGCAATGCCCTTTGCATTGGCGATCTCCACGTCGATCTTGTGCTGTGCGGAGGCTTTCTGACCCTCTAAAAGGTTCATATTTGCGGGAGTAGCTTCAACAGCCAGCTTCTTTCCAATAAGGCAGTTTCTTGCGTAGCCGTCCTTGACCTCCTTGATCTCTCCCTTTTTGCCTGTGCCTTTTACGTCTTCAAGTAAAATTACTTTCATTGCTTTTTTCCTTTCTTTATGTTTTTTATTATCTTTTAATGATCTTAATTATCTTTCTGCACACGTTCGTTGTTTTTCGCTTTTTCAATAAGATCTGTGTATTCGCCGTACTTTTCGTACAGTTCGTTAAGAGTGTAATCTCCGTCGGTGACGGGTTCGGGGTGGGAGGTGAATTTTCCCGCCGTGCCGTCCGCTGTTGTCCAGCCCACCATAGTTTCCTGCTTTATACCGCCGTTTTCGTCATCTTCGTATATATTGACATTTATTCTGCTAAAGGGCAGCTCCGATTTTTCCGCAACGGGCATTATTACCTCATAAGCGTATTCCGCTGCCGCAGGGATAAGGAATTCTTCGTAAGTTCTCAGTGAAACCGCAATGCTTCCCCCTGCTGTGGAAACCAGAACGGCGTTTTCGTCCTCGTGCAAAAGCCCTTGGGACATCTTATTTATCCTCATTTTGATAAGGTCGGCGGCTTCTTCCGCGGTAAAGGGCTTCACCTTATCGCCAAAATATTCATAAAGCCCGTCTATGGTGCAGTCCTCAACGGTCTTGACATCTACGCCGTCCACCAGTTTGCCCGTCAGCCCGTCGGGGCTTCACCCTGCTATCATTGTTTCATCAATAATACACCCCTTATCGTCGATTTGATAGGTGCTGATGCAGAGAACGACTGTGTCAGAGCCTGCGGCGGAGAGAGCATCACGGTAGATCTCGCTTGCCTCAAAGGCAGCGCTTGCTATATCTCCCGCTTCCTTGACCCTTAAAAGCAGGGAGGGGTGTTTTTCAATATCTGCCGATACCGTTATTGAATTTTCGTCATAAATTCTGTTCATGGTGGCTTTTGAGAACTTGCCCGACACATAAGCGCTTATTTCGTTTAATTTGGCTATAAGCTCATCGTCGCTTAAAGCGGTTTCCGCCGCGGTTTCGGCAGTTGTTTCTTCTGCAGTTTGCGAGGGGGAATTTGTTGTGATATCCGCCGATGCAGCGGGCTTTTGTGTTTCGGGTGCTGTTGTACCCTCGACCTCTTTTGAATTGTCGGAACAGCCTGTTAATGCGGTTATGATAGCTGCTGCTGTTATAAGCACCGACAAATATTTTTTATTCATACCTGTTTTTCTCCTTGGAATCGGGAAATCAGCTGTTATCAAAAATCAGCTGATATTCTCATAATATTTATCAATAGCTTCCTTGACCTTTACGCCTGTTTCCTCAACGGTAGCGCCCTTAAGCTGCGCACCCGCCATAGTCTGGTGACCGCCGCCGCCCAAATGCTCCATAACAAGCTGTACGTTCATTGCGCCCAGGGAACGTCCGCTGATATAGATCTCGTCATTATTGCTCCTGTAATACACAAAGGAAGCGTCCACATTTTCTATTCCCAAAAGCTCATCTGCCGCCTGGGGAGCGATAAGCCGCATATCGGGGCTGAATACCGTAGTAAAGGCTATGGCGCAGCGCTTGTAAATTTCCGCCTTGGACACCAGCGCCGCTCGCTGACGGTAGCTTTCTATGGTGTTGGCAAAAAGTCCCTTGACGTTTACCGTATCTGCGCCCATTTTTCTCAGGAATGCCGCCGCTTCAAAGGTGCGCACTCCCGTTTTTATGGTGAAGTTCTTTGTGTCAAGCATAATGCCTGCAAGCAAAGCTTCTGCCTGCAAAGCCGAGATCCTGCCTGCGTTGCCGAAATAGTTCAGTATCTCCGTCACCATTTCCGAAGCGGAGGAAGCGTATGGCTCATGATAAAAGATTATGGAGTTGTCAATAAAGTTCACAGTCTTTCTGTGGTGGTCGATAATAACCACTTTTTTCGCCCTTTTATGAAGCTCCGCGCTTTCCAACATCAGCGGATTGTGGGTGTCGGTTATTATCAGGAGAGAGTCGTCTGTAACAGAATCAACCGCATTTGGCGGCGACATAAACAGGCTGTTTTTGGGATCCTCTCCCGCCTTTAATCTGTCAATAAGCTGTGTGCTTAGGGAAGCCAAGCTGTCCACCACCACATGGGCTGTATAGCCTAAATTTCTCACGGCGCAGGCAAGCCCTACCGAGGAGCCTACACTGTCAAGGTCACTGAATTTGTGTCCCATTATGTAAACTCTGTCGGCGCTTTCTACCAGCTGTATAAGCTGATTTGCGATGATTCTCGCCTTGACCTTGTTGGAACGCTCCACGCCCTTTGACAGACCGCCGTAAAACTCAAAGCCCGATGTGGTCTTGATAGCCGCCTGATCTCCGCCGCGTCCCTGCGCCATTTCCAGCGCCTGCTTTGCAAGATCCTCACTTTCGGAAATGGTCTTTGCGGTACGTCCTATACCAATGGACAAGGTAACGTTCATACGGTCGTTGACTTGTATCTCTCTTGCCTTGTCCAAAAGCTTTACCTTGCTTTCAATTAGCTTGGCGATATGGCGTTCTTCCACCACCGCCCAGAATCTGTCTTTGGACTGCTTGCGGAGGATACCTGTAGTTTCCGCAATAAAATCCTCCAGAAGCCTGTCGATCTGTACCGTAACATGGGCAGTTTCGCTTTCTAGACTGCTGTTGAAAAGCTCCTCAAAGCTGTCTATCATAATGAGCATTACTACAGGGTGAGAGAGCCTTTTCTCTATCTGCATATTGACATAGTCGGTAATGTCGGAAAAGTAGATCAGGAAAATATTTTTTTCGTTTTCGTCCGCGGAGGTATTTCCGTAAGCACGGTAATAGCGGTCATTGTGCTTTACGTCCGCGCCGTCCTCGGTCATGAGCTTATCCAAGGGCAATTTGGAGATAATGTCGATAGAGGTGCCGTAGTTGATCTCCTCGCCGAAATACTCCGAAAAGTGCTTGTTGAACCAAATTATCTTTCTTTCCGAGTCGGTGATAACGACCCCCATAGGCAGGCTGTAAAGTGAGGTCTTATTCTGTGTCCTGATCTCGTCGGTGATAAGCGCCGAATACTGAAAATTACGCCGTGTGACCTGTATCAGCTTTCCTGCCGCAAAGCCCGATACCAGTACCACAAAGGGCGCAGTTACCCAGAACATATCGGGGGAATACATAAAGGTAAACACCGACATGAACAAAAGCAGAGCTATTAGGGCGATAACGGAAAAGACTAATCCACCGTCACGAAAATAATTTTTCATGGTCTATATCTGCCTTTCGTTTTTGGCGTGAATTATAATATCTCCTAAGAAACTTGTGCCGATTTATGGTTCTCTCAGGAAAGTTGTGCTAATTTGAGGTTCTCTCAGGAAAGTTAGTGGTAATTTACTGATTTAAAAGAATTTCAAAATTCCGAAAATGAAGCTCCGCGCCGCAAGCGTCGCTCCTCTTCATTTTCGGAACCGGTCAGAATTTTCGTTGAAAATTCTGACACTTTTTGAAATTCGTGCTATCAGTAAAGTCGTGCGAGTGGAAACCCGCATTTTTAAACTCGTGCTATCAGTGAAGTTGTGCGAAAATTTAAACTTCCATAATTATGGGCAATATCATAGGACTTCTCTTGGTTTTCTGATAAATAAATCCGCTTAAGGAATCCTTCAAAGCCGGCTTCATTCCGCCCCAATCACGGACATCCTTTGCGCACTGGGCTTCAAGGGTCTTTTGTGCGATCTCCCGCGCCTTTTCTATGATAGTCTCCGATTCCTTAACATACACAAATCCTCTTGTAACAATATCGGGACCCGAAACTATCTTTTTGTCGGATTTCCTTATGGAAGCTGCCACTATTATAAGTCCGTCCTCGGCAAGCAGCTTTCTGTCGCGCAAAACTGCGGAGCCTACGTCGCCAACTCCCAAGCCGTCTACAAGAATACTGCCGGAGGGCACCGTGCCTGTTCTCTTCATGGAATTGCCGTTGGTCTCCAGCACATGACCTATATCCGCTATAAAAATATTTTCTTCGGGAATGCCCATTTTTGCCGCTAACATGGCATGCTTTTTCAGATGCTTGTATTCTCCGTGAATAGGCACAAAGAACTTGGGCTTGGTAAGGGAGATCATCATTTTCAGCTCTTCCTGACAAGCGTGTCCCGAAACGTGAACGTCATACATTCTCTCATAGACCACATCTGCCCCTAACTTCATAAGCTCGTTCACCACATTTCCCACCAGCTTTTCGTTGCCGGGAATGGGGGTGGCTGAGATTATGATAAGATCCTGGGGGGTAATAGTCACCTGTCTGTGATCGTTGCTTGCCATTCTTGTAAGAGCGGAAAGGGGTTCACCCTGACTTCCAGTAGTGACTATAACAAGCTTTTCGGGGGGAAAACTCCGTATCTGCTCTATATCGATCAGAATACCATTGGGTATGCGGATATAGTTCAGCTCAATAGCCTTCTGCATAACGTTCAGCATGCTTCTGCCGCTGACTGCTACTTTTCTTCCCTGCAAAACTGCATTATCCACTATCTGCTGTATACGGTGGATATTGCTGGAGAAGGTGGCTACTATGATACGCCTGCCCTCTGCTTGGTTGAATATGTTCTTGAAGCTGCTGCCTACCGTTCTCTCCGACATAGCGTAGCCGGGGCGTTCCGCATTTGTACTTTCGGATAAAAGCGCCAATACTCCCTTTCCGCCAAGCTCGCCGAATCTTGCCAGGTCTATTATTCCGCCCTCGATAGGGGTATAGTCTATTTTGAAATCTCCCGTGTGGATCACAACGCCCACAGGGGTATGCACCGCAATGGCGCAGGCATCGGGGATAGAGTGGTTGACGCGGATAAATTCAGCAGACATGCAGCCCATTTTCACCGATTCTCCGGGATCAACGGTAATAAGCTTGCTTGAAGCTAAGATCCCGTGTTCACGAAGCTTTCCCTCTACAAGTCCAAGAGTGAGCCTTGTGCCGTAAACGGGAACGTTGACTTTTTTCAGCAGGTATGGAATGCTTCCGATATGATCTTCATGACCGTGAGTAAGTACGATACCTCTTATCTTCTGCTTATTTTTTTCAAGATAGGCGAAATCGGGGATAACCATGTCTATGCCCGGCATATTGTCGTCGGGGAAGGCAAGTCCGCAGTCTATGATAAAAATATCGTTGGCGCACTCATACACATATATGTTTTTTCCGATCTCGTTAAGACCGCCCAGGGAATAAATTTTCAAGGGTATGTTTTTTGGCAGGCGGCTGTTTTTCTCAGAATAAGTCTCGGAATGGGTCTGCTTTCGGTTTGCCTGCTGCATTTGCTGTCCCGCGGGCTTGTTTCCCGTTCTTTTTACGGGGGCGGTCTGTTTGCCGCCGTTTTTCTGCGTATTTAGATTAAAAGCTGGTTTCTGGGTATTGTTTCTTTTGGGATTGTTATTTTGCTGTACGCCCCTTTGCTTGTTTTTTTGAGGGGCTCTTCCACTGTCGTTTTGTGAAACATTCTTATTTTTCTTTCCGCTGAACTTCTGGTAGAACTTCTGTTTGTCCTGCCCGCCTTCAGCCTTTGGTTTAAAATTCGGTATAAAGCCGTTGTTGTTTTTTGCCATTTAATGTCCTTTCATTTTTGTAACCGTTTTGTAACTTGCTCTAAATCGATTATACAGATCGTTAAAAACGGATAGAGTTATACACAGAATAAAAATCTCGTCCACAAGGGTTCTATGACACGATTATAACCCTTAGTATATTATTAAAAAATTATACGATTTGTAATAAGCTTCCTTGATTACTTTAAGTGTATAATAGAAATAATTATACTATTTGTAAAGAACAATCGGGTCTTGCAAGCGCAGCCCCATGAATGGAAACGAGGGATAGCTTGCTTCGTGTTATGCTGTGTTTAATATATCTGATGCTTTTGCATAAATACGAGTTGCGTTCATATAAATCATAAAAATGAACATCTATGTATTTCTGCTCGGAGATTTTGAGCAGAAATAATCTATTTTAGTATATACTATTTTTTGGTAAATGTCAAGGTGTGCAATGCCCCCAAAACGCCCCGAACATAGCTTTAAAACCTGCCCGAGAGCCTTTTTACAGCCTCTTCCACCTCATCGCAAAGAGATTTTGCAGTTTCCTGGGAGTAGCTCTCGGCGTACATATACAGCCCGTCGCCTTTACGGTTGGAGCGCAGCAGCACCCGGCTGCCCTGCTGCCCTAAGAAAACCCCCTCTGAATAGCTGCTCCGATCCTTAGCCAGCTTGCCGATTATCCTTTGGGGAGGGCAGTTGATACATAAAAATCTGTTTTCCGATCTCAGGTCGGGGAGGGTCTTTAAATACTGCCCCAAGCCCACATAAGATTCGGTTATTATCTGCAGAGCGTTGAGGGCAAGGAGCAGACCGTCAAAGAGAAAGGGTTCATTTCCCGCAAGTATTCGGGCTTCCTTATCGCTGTTGTCGTTGGAGCATTGGTAAAAGCGCTTTACGTCACGGCCTGCGGACTTTGCGGCTTCCTCCATTACCGAGGGAAACTCCAAAGGCACAGCAACGTCCTGACCCTTTTGTATCAGATCAAGTCCCACTATGGTAATGAGCCTTGTGTGATCGGCTTTTTCGTTGTCGCTTACAAACAATTCCGCCTTGCTGCCCTCTCGGTTGATATTTATTGTGAGAAGCTCACCTTTTTTGTTGCTGATCCTCTTTAAGGGCATCACAGCGGCGGCGGTTATAATGGGATTATTGCAGTTGAGGGCAACATTGTAGCGGCATTTAAAATCGCTGGCTTCCTCCAAAGCGGTACTGTAAAGCAAGGCGGCGTTTTTAAATGTCTTTATCTCCCCAAAGCCGTCCCACTCCGCATTGCGGTAGTCGCCGCGGTTCAGAGCGCTTTCCAGCTTCCTTTCCTGCACCCGTGTCAAAGGCAGTCCGCCCCTGTTCAGTATGGAAATGCGGCTGCTGGCGGTAACGTCGATATTCACCACTCCGTCGGCTTTTATGACCCTGCTCAAATGGATAAGGGCAGGCAGCGAGGAGATACCGCAGTCGGTTATCCTGCCTCCCGAGCCCGAAAAGCCCGCGCAGAAACAGGCTTTCAGCACGGTAGCGGCATTCCCTCCGCCGCAGGAAACTATGACCTTGCCGTCAAATACCGCTTCACAGGCGCTTCCCAAAACTGTCATAAAGCCCGGGGTGATGTCGGTATTGGTCTCGCCCTCTATGCCTTTTTCGCTTATTTCTTTCGGGGTATTTTCGCCATATTTGAGATTTTCCCTTTGCACCGTGCCAAAGGTGATCCTTTTGTTATCCCAGACCTTCACATTGGGTTCAAGAACGCTGTCGCGCTCCATAACGCTTCCGCTGCCGAGGACGGAGTTCTCATAAGCCGACGCGCCTTGCTCCATAACGGAATTTTCGCAGATAATGGCGCCGCTGCACTTGACTTTATCACCAAGAAATACTCCTCCGCCGATAACACAGTCACGGAGCTTGCAGTTTTTGCCGATATTTGTGTTGCTTTCTATGACGGAGCCGCTTTCAATGACCGTTCCCGCGCCGATGCTGACGTTTTCTCCGATAAAGCAGGGGCGGTTCAGCTTGATGCCCTCGGAATCGGCAATATCGTCACAGCGGTTGTCAAACTCGCACCTCACCATGCCGAAAAGTATATCCCTCTGACATTTTTTATAGGAGGGAATATCCCCTATATCGCACCAATAGCCCGCCCCCTCAAAGGCAGATAGGGGAATATTTTCAGCCAGCATCTGCGGAAAGACATTTTTGGAAAAATCCCACATAACGTTGTCGGGAATAAGCTCCAAAGCTTTCTTGGAGATCACATAGATCCCCGTATTCGCCATATCGCTGACCGCCCCCATATAAGAGGGCTTTTCGGAAAATCCTGTCACAAAGCCCTCCGAGGAGAGGACACAGCCGTATTCACGCGGATCCTCCACCGATTTTGTGAGAATGGTGGCAGCGGCTTTTTTCGCCTTATGGTATACCAAAAGTGCCGATAAGTCGAAATCGCACATTGCGTCGCCGCTGATAACAAGTATCTCCTCTTCTTTGTCAAGACCCGCCGCTAAAGCCGCTTTTTTTACCGCTCCCGCCGTTCCCAAGGGTGTATCTTCATAGGAAAAGTCAAGAGTGATCCCCTTATATTTTCCGCTTTTAAAGTGATTTTCTATTTCCTTCCCTTTGTAACGGAGAGTAAAAACAGCCTCGTCACAGCCGTTTTCCGCCAGCAGGTCAAGAATATATTCGCTTACGGGCTTGCCGCAGAGCTTTACCAAGGGTTTTGGAATATTGCAGGTCAAAGGACGGAGACGGCTGCCCTCTCCGCCTGCCATAATTACAGCTTTCATATTGCTCCTCCTAAAAGAAATTTCAAAACCGCAAACTATTTAAATTGCTTGAAAAAATGGGCAATTTAAATAGTTTGCTATCCGAACACGTTTGCGTTTTTCTGCCTGAAAAGCCGGTCAGAAAAACGCAAACGTGTTCGATTTTTGAAATTTCGTGCTATCAAGACAGTTGTGCTAAATTTTTACTAAATGTACTCTGAAATATATTATTGCTTTTATTTGACTGTCCTATTCAAAATATAGCAAAATAAGCTTTGGCGGCATATTATATAAAGTGGACCGTAATGGGCACAAGTTCCTTAAAAGAGCCGCACAGCTTTCTTAAGAGAACTGCAAAAATAACACAAATTATTCAAAGGAGCAAACTTTTATGATAAAATATTATTTAAGGGTAAAGACCTACACCCTCGCCATGCGCGGCAAAAGCTATCTCAACGGTCTTAATATAAACAGCTCGGTGGAAAAGGTAAGCGGCAGAGGGGGCTGCGGCTACGCTATTATAGTACACGACGATCCCGAAAGAGCCTCAAGACTGCTGGGCACTCTGGGGATAACCGTATTGAGAATAGAAAGCGGCAAGTCCAATGGTGTATCTTGACAATGCTGCCACCACCTATCCCAAGCCCCCCTCGGTGATAGGCAAAAACGCCTACGCTTTGGTAAACTACGGCGCAAACCCGGGCAGAGCAGGACACAGGCTGTCTATGGAGACAGCAGAAGCGGTCTACAAAGCGCGTGAGATCTGCGGAGAATTTTTCGGCGCAAAAACAGAAAATGTGTGCTTTATGCTGAACTGCACCGAAGCGCTGAACACTGCTATAAAAGGGATAGCGGAGGACAACTGCCATTTTGTCACAAGCGACATGGAGCATAATGCGGTTTTAAGACCACTTACTGCTCTTTCCAAGGAAAATAGGGGAATAAGCTTTTCCACAGCGGAGGTAAACGACAGTGACGACCAAACGGTGGAAAATTTCGCCCGACTGATAAAGCCCAATACAAAAGCAATAGTCTGCACAAGCGCAAGCAATGTGACAGGACGTATACTGCCCTATAAGCGGATAGCCGAATTGTGCAATAAAAGGGGCATCTGCTTTATCTTAGACGCGGCGCAGGGGGCAGGGGTACTGCCCATAAGCCTTTCCAACGGTATAAACATCATCTGCGCCGCAGGTCATAAGGGCTTGTACGGTCCAATGGGAACAGGGCTGATGATAACCGACGGCAAGTATCGTTTGAAAACACTTATCGAGGGCGGCACCGGCAGCGCTTCCACCGATCCCGTACAGCCCGAATTTCTCCCCGACAGATTTGAGAGCGGAACTATCAATACCGCAGGGGCGATAGCTTTGGGAGAGGGAATTGCTTTTGTAAATGAGAAAAGAATGAGCGCAGTCTACGAGCATGAATGGCAGTTGTGCAATTATGCTTGCAATGTGATGAGGAAGATAGAGGGAGTTATTTTGTACGGCGGCTTTTCAAGAAATAACGCTCCGCTTTTTTCTTTTAATATCCGCGGCAGAGGATCGGAGGAAACGGCTTCGGTTTTAAGCGACAACGGATATTATTTAAGGGGCGGTTTTCACTGTGCATATCTGGCTCATAAAAAGCTGGGAACGTTAGAAACAGGCACAGTGAGATTTGCGCCCTCGGTTTTCACAACCAAAGGAGAGGTAAACGGATTTTTGAGGACGGTAAAGAGAATTGCAGAGAAATAAAAAATAAATGGGGGCGGATATTTGCCCCTGTTTTTTATGGGGCTGAAAAAATACCACACTCTTTAAAAGCGGATTACTAAATTGCACAACTGTCCTGATAGCACGAATTTCAAAAAGGACAAAATTTTCAACGAAAATTTTGTCCGGTTCCGAAAATGAAGCTCTTGGCGCTTGCGCCATTGAGCTTCATTTTCGGAATTTTGAAATTCTTT
>JAAVIE010000156.1 GCA_014799325.1 Oscillospiraceae bacterium | reverse complement strand
CCTGATACAACTATGCCTATAAATAAGATGCAAAATATAATAACAAAAATATTTTTTTTATTCATTTTCGTTTCCTTTGGCTTTATAGATATATTCATTTATTTCCTCTATAAGTGTTGGTTCATCATCAGAAATAAACTTTAAAGTAGATGACACTTTTTTATAACCATATTTCCGAGCTAGACCTCCAAACGCCTCTTCCAAAAACGAGGGTGGATAACCATATCCTCCGTCCAAATTAATATAAAGTTTATTATTATTTTTTTGAGCTTCATTAAATCGTGGAATAAGAATTTTCTCTCTAAATTCCTCTCCAGAAAAGTTTCCTTCTTTCTTATACCTACCACCAGGTGTTTGACTGAAATCTCTGCTTATAACTATTTCCATAGACTTTTATTCCTTTCAGACTAGATTTGAAATCTTAATTTGCCAATAATATAATGTTCCTTGTAGTGGCGTTTTCAGGATAGACGATGAACAACTTTCACGTTCTACTAAAACATCTGCCGAGTTAGTTATAATTCTCATATTAAGAATTTTGCCTGAAGAACAGAAATTCCGTATTTTAGGAAGTCCTTTGCCGCGGTTCTTCTTATTTGTTGAAGTTCTGAAGTCTCCGTTTAAGGCAGATACAACATAAGTATCTTCACTTTTTAACTTTAGGATATCAATTTTTTCTAGAAAATTTTTGTGTACCGTAGCAGGAATGCCAAAACCTGTATCTACAAATGTAAATGAAAACGTATCTTTCATATCATAATCAACAAAGCAATACCATTGTGCCGACGAAAGTTGTTTGCTAATATTATATGCATGCTTGTGGGTATTGGACATTAATTCGATTATCATAATATATAAAAAACTAATATCTGTTTTACTCAATTTAGTTTTTTCTAATACAAAATCGGATATTTGCTTAGCATAATTTACATCCACATAACGTCCAGATATTATTTTCATGCTATTTGAATTTATATTTGTAAACCGTTTCTCACCAACACAAGCAACATATTGATAGAAACCAGAATTGTAAAATATCGTATTTACTCTACTATCTTTCGGCTCATTACCGGAAATCCTATGCTTATCTGATGCTTCTGCATTGAAATCATACATTACTGCAAGCAAATATATGAGGGCATCTATTGTTAATTTTGTTATTTTGGAAACATCTATAAATATATTCTTTCCGTTATTTCTCTTATCAATAACAAAGTCATTAAGATTTTTAAAAAATATACTTGTTTCTTCAACATTTGAAATAAAGCTAAAATTTAACGGAGCAGTAAAGGCAAACTGATTAGTTTTTTCATCATAAAACTCCAATTTCTTTACTTTAACATTATACTTAATTTGTTTCTCTTGAATTTTTTTCTTTTTTAATCTCTTATTACTTCTTCTTTTTAAATTTTTTATATTTCTTTTTTCAAGCCATAAATTGTATTCTAAACTTCCTTTTTTTATATGAATCACCTCAAAACGATTAATTATTATGATTATACATCAAATGACACGATATTTCAAGTTTCTCAAAAAATATTTTTTGAGATAGCAATTTGAAATTTTTCATAGTTTTGAATCCAATAATTCTTTACATGCTATAATTATATAATAAGCTGTTTCAGATAGTATCTTCTAAGACAGCAAATCATAGATTGCAAAAACTTGAGATTAGATTTTATAAGAAATGAAAAATCCACTTTTTGATTATACCGCTAAACTACAAGTTTATATTGCAAATGGACTTTTATTTCTTATCAGTTTTGTAAAGCAAAATTAGTATAAAACGGAAACAAGTTGATTATGAGCAAAATGATAAATAGAGCTTGTTTCTCGTTTTTAGAAGATGATCTTTATAGCTCTTAAAGTTTTAAAATGGCAATTTTAAAAGAATAACATTTATTCAAACTCAAGGGCGATTTGCCCCTGAGTTGTTCAAAGGTCGGATTTCGCTACCTTTGCTGCGTTATATAATGTCACATAAACAAATTGCAGTCGGGAAAATCAAAATAGGTACTCTGTGTTTCACGGAGTACCCCATATATAATAAAATCACAATACAGAGAACACAGTAACTATGATTTCAAAATCGAGCAAAATAAAGCAAAGAACACATTGGCGCATAATTCACCAGCCCTATTTTAGGGCTAGTGTCAGGTCGCCCCAAAACAGGGCGTCGTTCAAAACTACCATTTCAGTAGTTTTGAATCATCACCCGATGGAGTAACAAAATGGTGCTGTTGACTAACTATATATTTTGCGGAAAAGCAAAATTAACGTCCTGTAAACCCGCATTGCTTCGCTGAAATTTCGAGTGATTTTTCATAAACCACTCATTTGTCAACAACGCCAAAATGTGATCCCATATAATCAAAACCGCATTGCACAGCCTTCAAAAGGCTCCATAATGCGGTCTGTGGCGCAGACGGTGGGATTCGAACCCACGGTACTTTTCACGGTACAAACGATTTCGAGTCGTTCTCGTTATGACCACTTCGATACGTCTGCGTATATCTCAACTCACTCTCGTGAGCCGATCTCCTATTAAATTTTTCTTAGAACTCCTTTTAGAACTCGCTAAAAAATCAAACCTCCAAAATCCTGCAAACCCGCTCCTCAAAAGCACTCGCAGCAATCCAAACTCCACCCGACTAACAACATTTCGAGCCATTCTCATTAAGACAACTTCACCATGTCTGAATATATCTCAACTCACTCCTATGAGCCGATTACATATTCAATATTAAATATTAAAATATGATCACTTCAATAAGCACGCATAAATCAATAATTCGGTAAGTCTGCACAAAATCCAAAAATTATAAAATCAGCGTTGAACCCTTACGAATCCAACGCCTTATGGTGCGGAGAATGGGACTTGAACCCACACGAGAATACTCCCACTACCCCCTCAAAGTAGCGCGTCTGCCATTCCGCCACCTCCGCATATTTTGCAATGGGTGCTTTAAATTTCACAGCTTTTATATTATATCAGCATTCTCATAAAATGTCAATACTTTTTTTAAAAAATTTCAAAAAATTTTGTTTTTCGGAGAAATTTGTAAAAGAGATCTGTCCGCACAGCAGTAAAAAGCCTTTCATAATATCTAAATATCTATAAGATCATCGGATAAGTGCCTGAATTTAAAAACGCACCGCGCAAAGAAAATGCCTTCAAGACTGCTTTCAAGATCGTCCTCAAAATCGTGTATTGCGCTGCTCTGCGCCCCTTTCTCCCTAATCACCAAAAAAACTTGTAAAAATTTTACAGTTTTTTTCAAAAAACAGTGGAAATTTTTAAATACTTCTGTTATAATAATATTGTTATGATTGGCTCGTCCTGAAAGTAGGCTCAAGATACTTGTTTTATATTTTTTATAATGCGGACAAGCCGATATAAAATCTTTTACACTATCAGGAGGAAATCAAATGGCTAAAAAGTATTGTTATCTTTTCTCAGAGGGCAATGCTGACATGAGAGAGCTTTTGGGCGGTAAGGGCGCAAACCTTGCTGAAATGACCAACATCGGTCTCCCCGTACCCCAGGGCTTTACCATTACAACAGAGGCTTGTACACAGTATTATGAGGACGGTCGTCAGATTAATGACGAGATCCAGGCAGAGATCAACGAGTATATCGTAAAGATGGAAGGCATCGTTGGCAAGAAGTTCGGCGATAAGGAGAATCCCCTTCTCGTTTCCGTTCGTTCCGGCGCAAGAGCTTCCATGCCCGGTATGATGGACACTATCCTCAACCTCGGTCTTAACGAGGACGTTGTACAGGTTATGGCTGAAAAGTCCAACAATCCCCGCTGGGCTTGGGACTGCTACAGAAGATTTATTCAGATGTATTCCGACGTAGTTATGGAAGTCGGCAAGAAATATTTCGAACAGCTCATCGACAAGATGAAGGAAGAAAAGGGCGTTAAGCAGGACGTTGAGCTTACCGCTGACGATCTCAAGGAGCTGGCTTCCCAGTTCAAGGCTGAATACAAGGCTAAGATCGGTCAGGATTTCCCCTCCGATCCTAAGGAACAGCTCATGGGCGCAGTTAAGGCAGTATTCCGTTCTTGGGATAACCCCCGTGCTAACGTTTACCGCCGTGACAACGACATTCCCTATTCTTGGGGTACTGCCGTAAACGTACAGTCTATGGCATTCGGTAACATGGGCGATGACTGCGGTACAGGCGTTGCCTTCACACGTGACCCCGCTACCGGCGCTAAGGGCTTGTTCGGCGAATTCCTCACCAACGCACAGGGCGAGGACGTTGTTGCAGGTGTTCGTACTCCTATGCACATCAACGAAATGGAACAGAAGTTCCCCGAAGCATTCAAGCAGTTCGTTGACGTTTGCGCTACACTTGAAAATCATTACAGAGATATGCAGGATATGGAGTTCACCGTTGAACACGGCAAGCTCTATATGCTCCAGACCCGTAACGGTAAGAGAACCGCTCAGGCTGCTCTCAAGATCGCTTGCGACCTGGTTGACGAGGGCATGAGAACAGAACAGGAAGCTGTTGCTATGATCGATCCCCGTAACCTCGACACACTGCTTCACCCTCAGTTCGACGCTAAGGCTCTGAAGGCTGCTACACCTATCGGCAAGGGCTTGGGCGCTTCTCCCGGAGCTGCTTGCGGTAAGATCGTATTCACCGCAGAGGACGCTGAGGAGTGGAAGGCAAGAGGCGAAAAGGTAGTTTTGGTTCGTCTGGAAACTTCCCCCGAAGATATCACAGGTATGAAGGCTTCTCAGGGTATCCTGACTGTTAGAGGCGGTATGACTTCTCACGCAGCCGTTGTTGCCCGCGGTATGGGTACTTGCTGCGTATCCGGCTGCTCCGAGATCGCTATGGATGAGGAGAACAAGAAGTTCACTCTTGCAGGCAAGGAATTCCACGAAGGCGACTGGATCTCCATTGACGGTTCCACCGGTAACATCTACGACGGCGTTATCGAAACTGTTGACGCTACAATCGCAGGCGAATTCGGCAGGATCATGGCTTGGGCTGACAAGTACAGAAGACTTAAGGTAAGAACCAACGCGGATACTCCCGCAGACGCTAAGAAGGCAAGAGAGCTGGGCGCTGAAGGTATCGGTCTTTGCCGTACCGAGCATATGTTCTTTGAGGCTGACAGAATCGCTGCATTCCGTGAGATGATCTGCTCCGATACAGTTGAGGAAAGAGAAGCTGCTCTTGAAAAGATCCTTCCTTATCAGCAGGGCGACTTTG
>JAAVIE010000155.1 GCA_014799325.1 Oscillospiraceae bacterium | reverse complement strand
CTCTGTCCGCAGATCTTTTTTATTATGAAGGTCTTGAGGAAGGAGACAGCATATATGTGCCTTTTTCCCAAAAAGATCTTGATGATATGCGTATGGAGGACAAAGCGGTTTTGGCTGTATCGGCAACCCTTTTTGTCATATTCCTGGGTTGGGGTATCAGAATTTTGTGCGGAGAGCTTGCCGCTTCAAGATATTTCCAAAAGCTGATACTGAACAAAACCTATGTAAATGCACATATAAAAGAGAGCGAGAATTCGGGAAACAGAGTTCGTGCCTTATGCTGGTACAACAATCACCGTTTTCAAAGCCGCTGGTACTCAAAGGAACGCTATCCCTTTGGGCGGGGCGGAGAGGTCAGGGTTTATGTGGATCTGTTAAAGGATCCGGAAAAGTACCTTATTTCCGAACAATATTAACTACGGGAGGCGGTTCCTTTTGAGCAGATACGAGCAAGATGAGCTTTTTGCTTATGATATTGAATGGTATGCAGCTGACAGCCTGGGGCAGATCGCTGTATTTTGCACTTCCGGAGTAGGAGATGTTCCCGAGTTTGTTTGTGAGGATAAGGAAAGAAACGAGCTTTTGATCGAATTTTTTGATAAGCTTGGCTATAAATGTGATTGCGAGATATGCTTCACTCCTCCCGAAAACAATCCTATGCCCGGAAATGTGGCAAGGAGGTTTTCTAGAAAGGGATTGTTTTATTTTGATTCCGATGATTGTTCTAAGATACATAAAAATATCGGTTCACCGCAAACCTTTTATACTAAGCACTCATATCCTGAAATTCCGCTTTTGATCTCGGATCTGCCCGACGGTATCCGTCAGATGATGAGAAATAATAAGATAGATGTTGTTGATTTCTATGATGTTAATAGGATAGACATTAAATAATTCAACATATAAAAAGAGCAATTCTGCATTAAAACAGAGTTGCTCATTTTATTTATTAAAACATTTTAGCCTCTTTAAAAATAACCGTTTTGGTAAAGGGGTTATATACTATCCCCTGACAGCCCTCTCCGAAAAAGGCATATTCGCTTTGTGTGATAAGTGGGATAAATACACCGCTGTTGACGATAGCTTCCTCTGCCTTATAAAATAGATCAGCGCTTTCCTTTTCGGTGGCGGCGCTTTCACCCTCAGAAAGAATATCCTCAAATTCGGAATTTTTATAGTTGGCATAATTATTGCTGTTTCCCGAAAGGAAAGAGGAGAGATAAGCGTAAGGGCTGTTTGAGGTGCCCGAAATATCCGCAACGATAAAGTCATAGTTACCGTTGTTTAGGGTCGTTTCATAACTGCTTTGATCCAATCTTTTTATATTACAGTAAAAGTTAAGCTCATACTGCCACTGCTGCGCAATATCGGAAATATATTCAAAGATCACATCATCATCGGGAACGTAAAGGGTAAGTCCCGACCAGGAGGATTTGTCTACATCTTCCAGCGCCTTTTCAAGTGAGCTGTCTGCCAGCTCGCCGCTGTAGGGAAGCAGGCAGTCTTTTTTTACAAGTTCTCGGTAGCTTTCCGTACCGATCTTTATTATTGAGGGTACTATCCCTTGTGCTTTATTATAGCCCACTTCGCTTTCAAGCGTTGCTTTTTCACGGTCGATACTGTATGCTAAAGCCTTTCTCAGTTCCTCGCTTTTGAATGCGCTGCTTTTTGTGTTAAAGACTATGCCCCATATCCTGTTTTCACTTTCGCTGTATTCATAGCCCTTGTTCAGAAGCCTTATAGCGTTTGCCCCCGAAGCTATGTAAACGTGATTGCTTTCATCAAGGAAATTCTGGTAGCTGTCGTCCTCCTCGATAAAGAAGTTCAGACCATAAGGGTAAATATCCTGATTTTCCTTATTCTTTTTATTTGCCCTCATAATAATGCTGTTGTTGTCCTTGCTCCACTGATCGTAGTTCCACCTGAACAGGTAAAATGCCCCGTTTGAAGCGATAGAGTCCGCATACAAGCCGTATCTTCCGTCAGTGCTGTTGTAGTACTCCTCATTGCAGGGCATAGCAGGAGCGGTGGTCAGCATAGAAAGAAAAGAGGGAGTAGGCGCCTCAAGTGTTATTACCAGCTTAAAATCACCTTCAGCCTTTACGCCCAATTCTGACATATCGGTTATACTGCCTTTATTTATCTCCTTAGCGTTTTTTATACAGAAAAAGTCACCTGCTGTCTTGGATTTTGTGGAGGGTCGGAAAAGCCGCTGAAAAGCAAAAACAAAGTCATTTGCTGTACACTGCGCCTCAAATTTATCTCCGTCTGTCCAAAAAACGTCCTGTCTTAAATCAAATGTGTAAACCAGACCGTCGGGGCTTATCGTGTATTTTTCTGCAACGGCATTTTGTATATTGCCGTCATTGTCTATTTGTAAAAGCCCCTCAAACATATTTGCGATAATTTCATAAGAAGAGCTGTCTGTGGCGGTTTGGGGGTCGAGTGTCCGCGGGTTTTGCGCAATATCATATTTGAAGATATAATTTTCGCCGTCGTCCTTGGAACAGCCCGTACAAGCGATGACCGACAAGACAAGGGCGGCGGAGACTGCTGCTCCCATAAATCTTTTAAATCTCAACTTCAATTGCTCTCCCTTGCTTTATACTTTCTTTTACGTCAATGGTACGCTGATTTCTGCTGCCCTTATATCTCAGTTCAAGACTTCTTTGAGATAATATGAATTTACCGTCAATTATTATATCCAATAATTCTAAAAACTTCTTTATATTTTCGTCTTTTTCAGCCATTTCAGTAAGCTGTTCAAAGGTATAGCCCGTAAAGCTCATTAAATGATAGCCCATAGCCTTGAGCTTTTCAGCCATATAGGCGCAGGGTTCGGGCTGGCAAAAGGGCTCTCCGCCGGAAAAGGTCACGCCTGCCGTTAACTTGTTTTCTTTGATTTTTTCGATTATTTTATCGCAGTCGGCATATCTTCCGCCGTTAAAATCGTGAGTGTCGGGATTGTGGCAGCCCTCGCAGTGGTGCGGACAGCCTTGGGTGAAGATAGTGAAGCGAAAGCCGGGACCGTCTACTATTGAGTCGGCGACTAAGCCTGCAAGTTTTATATTCATGGGTGTTGTTTCCTTTATTTTTTATTTGTTCTTTTGGGAATAATCGGCTTTGATTTTGTCTATGGTTTTTCCTCCGATACCAAAGCTTTTGTCTGAAAGCTCTTTAATGGTGACAGTAAAAAATTCTTTCGGAACATTCATTATCTCCGAAGAAATTTCGGTAAGTCTTTGAATGAGGTTTTCCTTTTGTTCATCAGTTAATTTTCCGCTTTCAACGCTGATATATGGCATAGAGTTTTCTCCTTGGTGTTATCTTTTATACTGTTTCTTTATTATAAGTATAATCCTTTGAATAGCCAAAGTCAATAACAAAATAGTTACAATTTCATTACATTTTTGAAAGAAACAACAGTTTTGCCCGAATAAGTGCTTTTCTTATTCGGGCAAATGTAATTATAAACGCTGTTCACGGGTGAATACATAGTAATTTGGCTCTAATCCGCCCCATATATAATCACCGCTTTTCCATTCTATAAAGAGGAACTCCTTATTGTTTTCACAGCGAAGCTCATAAGCACAGGCAGTTTCGTTTGTTTTACGCAGAACAAAGCCTTTTGTCCATGTTTGTGTACTGTCATTGCTAACAACCTTATCTCCATAAACACTTATGCATTTTCCGTCGGGAAGAAATTCTATTTCGCTGAAAAACAGCTTGTTTTTTGCTGACGGCATATTTGGCGAAAAGTCCTCAATATGCCTGATGTAATCAAATACATACCATTTTCCAATAACTTTGTCGTCATTCTTAAACGGAATACTGATATTGTCACGGCGGGCAATTTCCTGTTTGGAATAACGTTTTTTATCCTGTTGGCGCAATGTGATCTTTTCTGTTTTGCCGCTTCGGACATAGTCATAGCATTTGAGCTCTATCGTCATATACAAACCGTCATCACGCTTTTCTGTGGTATAACTGTTGACGCTTGTCATTGCGCCGTTATTAAAAAGAAATTTTCCCTTTGTCCACGAAAAGCACCAATACTGTTCTCCGCCAGGAAGAAAATATATTTCCCGTTTCTTTCCTCCAAATGACGTATTATTACCCGATCCTGCAAGTAATTCCCACTTTCCGATAACATCTTCATCATTTTCAAAAGGAATATCGATGTCCTCTTTTAGAGGAGTAAAATCGGATCCTTTCATAAACTCAACCTCCTTAATAGCTGTCTGCACTTCATCAAGGCGGCGGAGAGTGTTATGAAACTCTGCTCTTTTCTTTTCAAAAAGCATTGACCTTTCATCTGCGCTGTTTGATTGCAGTATTTGCTTTATTTCGGAAAGAGAAAAGTTAGCAGATTTTAAAATACCTATTGTTTTACAAAATTCGATCTGACTTTCATCATAATATCTGTAGCCTGTAAAATTATCGGTATAAACAGGCGAAAGCAAGCCTTGACTGTCATAGTAGCGAAGCGCTGAAACAGTTATTCCGCAGGCTTTGGCAAAATCACCGATCTTCATAAATTCATCCCCTGTCGCCCTGTTGCTTTAATGCTAAAATGTTTTTGCGATATACAAGCTGCGCAGCTTATGATTATATAATAAGCCTTATGTTAGGTTGAGAGTCAAGTGCTTTTTGAAAAAATTTTTATTATTTAGTTAACCGATGAAATATGCGATCGTATCTGTCCAATTATTACGCAAATAAGAAAAGCCGCTAAATTTGTAACAACAATACACGCTCCCGTAGGTACAGGCAGATAGAAAGTGACGGTAAGTCCTGTTATAAAGCATAAAACAGAAATGATCACAGAAAAAACGGTAACTCCCCGATAGCTTTTGCATATCCTCATTGCGCTTAAAGAGGGAAAAATAATAAGCCCCGAAATAAGCAAAGCCCCCATAAGCCGCATACCGACCACGGTTACAACGGCGGTGAGCAGCGCAATAAGCCCGTTATACAGTCCTGTTTTTATCCCCGTAGCCTTTGAAAAGCTCTCATCAAAGGTAACAGCAAAAATCTTGTTGTAAAACAGCACATACAAAACGATAACAGTAACGGAAGAGATCACGCTGAGCAGCACATCTTCCTTTTGCAGTGCCAAAATACTGCCGAACATATAGCTGTTGACATCTATGTTCACTTCAAAAACAGATACCACTATCATACCCACCGACAGTGCGCTGCACGAAATGATCGCTATCAAAGCGTCACCGTTCAGCTTACTGTTTTTGCTAATCCGTAACAGGAAAAATGCAGTCACAATGACTACAGGGATCGCCACCTGCAAAGGCGCTAAATTAAAAGCGGCGGCAACTGCCAAAGCCCCATAACCCACATGGCTAAGCCCGTCACCGATCATGGAATAACGCTTTAACACAAGGCTTGCGCCCAGCAGGGACGCGCAAAGAGAGATCAATATACCCACCAGCAGCGCCCTTGTGATAAAATCAAAGGAAAGCATTTCAGCAAGAATATCCAATGTTGCCGCCTCCTTTTATCATATTTTTGTAGTATTCGGTCTTAACATATTCCTCGGTATCTCCGAAAAAAGACGCATTTGCGGAAAGGTGAAGGACTTTGTTGGCATACTTCAACGAATTTGCAAGATCGTGGGAGATCATTATTATAGTAACGTTATGCGCCTTGTTTAAATGATTTATAAGATCGTACATTTCCGCCGTTACCACCGCGTCAAGCCCTGTAACAGGCTCGTCCAGAAGCAAAAGCTTATCAGTGGCGCACAAGGCTCTCGCAATAAGCACCCGCTGCTGCTGTCCTCCCGAAAGCTCACGGAAGCTTTTTTTCTGTATATCCTCTAAATGGAGGTGATGAATACATTTATCCGCCGTTTTCTTTTGCTCCCTTGTGTAGAAAGGACAAAATCCCCCCGAACCCAAACAGCCCGACAGAATAACTTCTCTTACCGTTGCAGGAAAATCCTTTTGAGCGGGGCTTTGCTGGGGAAGATAGCCTATCTGTCTTGGGGTAATGCCGTTTAACTCGATCTTTCCCGACGCCGCTTGCTTTAATCCCAGCAAACCTTTTATAAGTGTGCTTTTTCCCGAACCGTTTTCGCCCAGCAGCAGCAAATAATCCCCTTGATCCAGGGAAAAGGAAACATTGCTGAAAGCGGTGACACCCTCATAAGACATACTTAGTTTTTTACATTCTATCAGCATCAATATTAAGTCCTCTTTTCAAGTTTTCAAGATTGTTTTTCATCAGATCAATATAGGTCACGCCGCTTTCAAAATCTTCCTTTGAAACAGTATGGCAGGAATGAAACAGCAAAGGTTCAGCCCCCGTTTCGGAAGAAATGGTATCGGCGATCTTTCTTGCGCTGAACTCTATATAGAACACCGCAGAAAGGTCATTTTCCTTTATTTTATCTATCAGAAACATCATAGTTTTTGCGCTGACGTCCGAATCTGTACTGCAACCGGGGAAAGCGGCATAATAATTCAGTCCGTATTCCTCAAACAAATACCTGAAAGGGAATCGGTCGCCGAAAATAACAGTCTTTTCCTTTGCGTTATGAATTGCGTTCCTGTAATCGCTGTCTAATTGATCCAGCTTGCTTTCATACTCCTCAAAATTAGAAAGGTAAAAATCACTGTTGGCACTGTCGGCGTTTATCATTGCTTCCGTTATGGCTTTCGATATTGCCTTGGCATTTTTGGGAGAAGTCCAGACGTGTTCGTCATATTCCGTTTCCTCTTCTTCACCCACAGGCAGTTTTTCACTCATGCCCTCAGAAATCTCTTCTTCAAGAGCGTCTATGCAGTCCATAAGGGAAATCACGGTTATATCAGAGGTATCTATGGAGTTAAGAATGGCCTTTGACCACACGTCGGATTCGCCGCCTGATGTTATAAAAATATCACAGTCGCGTACAGCGATTATATCTTGGGGCGTGGGCTCATAGGAATGGCTTTCTCCTCCGGGAGTTACCAGCATTTTTAAAGACACCTTGTCTTTTCCAATCTGTCTTGCAAAATCATATTGCGGGAATATGGTCGTAACGATCTTCAGACTGCCGTCACCGCAGTTTATATGCGAGGGCATTGAACAGGCGGAAAAAAGCATAACTGTCGAAAACAAGAGGAGTGATAAAAGGGAAGCAATTTTTACTTTAGCTCTATACATTGGCGCACGCCTCGCAAACTCCGTATAAAACCGTTTTGGTATTGTCAACAGTGAATTTGTGATGTTCGGATATATGCTTTTCCAGATCCGAAAGGTAATCGCATTCCAGATGTATCAGCTTTCCGCATTTAACGCATTTCAGATGAAAATGCAGGTGACATTCCTCACTGTTGTCCACATACTGAAAACATGCGCTTTTGCCCTCCTCGCACAGGTATTTTCTGACACTGCCGTCCTCTACCAGCTTTTCCAGGGCGCGGTATACGGTGGTCTTGCCTACCTCTGCGCCTTGCTCTTTCAGGATAAAGGCTATTTCGTCTGCGGTAAGGTGCTTTGCCTTGTTATCTATAAGACAGTTAAGCACCTGCGAACGCTGACGGGTCTTATATGTTTTCTGTTCTTTCTCCATTTATAATTATTCTCCTGATTTGAAATTGATTTTCATTTTCATATTATATAATTTTTTATTCTGTTTGTCAAGGAATAATCACATAGTTTTTTTCATAGATATAAACAAGCCATAAAGACAAGCTAAAAGAAAGGAAGAATAAAATGGTAAGCGCAGAGATCAACGGCGGAGGTATCTTGTCCTATTTGGGTTCGGCAGGCGCAGCAATAGCAAGATCCAGGTACAGGATAAATGAGATATGCGAAATACGTCTGAGAGTAGGGAAACCCATAGCTCTTGAAACAGTCAAGGGCAGATCAACTCTTGACAGGCTTGTTACCATACAAGAGATCGGCGAATGTATAAAGACCTTTTGCAATTACTCACTGCACAGCTATGAAAGGGAGATAAAAAACGGCTATATAACCCTGAAAGGCGGTCACAGAGCAGGATTTTGCGGAACTGCCGTTATCAAAGAGGGAAAGCTGGAAACTATCAAGGATATAAGCAGTATAAACCTAAGAATTGCAAGAGAAATAACAGGCTGCGGCGAGCGTTTTGGAGAAATCATTTTTGCAGAAGATTTCAGAGGACTTTTGATCGCAGGAAAACCCATGAGCGGAAAGACCACAATACTAAGAGATATTTGCAGGATCATTGGCAGCAAAAACAAATTGGCAATAATCGACAGCAGAGGGGAGATAGCGGCAGTATACGGCGGAGTTCCCCAAAATGATATAGGCGTTTTCACCGATGTACTGAACGGTTATGGAAAAGCCGACGGAATAGAGATCGCCACCCGAACGCTGTCCCCCGAATACATAGCCTGCGACGAGATAACGGGGGAGGAAAACAGTGTAGACAAATGCCTTAA
This sequence comes from Oscillospiraceae bacterium, assembly GCA_014799325.1. Taxonomy (GTDB): domain Bacteria; phylum Bacillota; class Clostridia; order Oscillospirales; family Ruminococcaceae; genus Ruminiclostridium_E. The sequence goes on along the minus strand of JAAVIE010000155.1, from coordinate 9,621 downwards.
CAGCGGAGTTAAAACCATATTCACTCTACACTGCGGAACATTGGAGCAGGCAAAACAAAGTGAGATAGTTAAGGCAGGGGCAATAAGCCATATTGCTTTTTTAAAAGGGAAATTGGGACAGATAGCGGAAATGATCCAAGTGTGAAAAGAAAGGAAAAGTATGAATATTCTGCTTGCGGTAATTATTGCCGCTTTCGGAGGCTTTGCAGGCTTGTTTTTCTCCCTAAGGCTAAAAGAGCGTGAAAAAACAATGTCCTCGGTCTTACTGCTTATAAAAGAGCTTGCGGTACAGATACGCTATACAAATACGGAAATAGGTGATATATTGGTCTCTGCCGCCAAAAGCGAAGAGTATATGGATCTATGCTTTGTATGTGAATGTAGTAATCTTAACGAAAAAGGAAATTTTCACCTGCAATGGCGAGAGGGTGTAAAAAAACAGCCTTATCTTACAGCAAAAGACAGGGAACTTTTAAATATGTTAGGTGACAGCTTAGGGCAGACAGACACGGAAGGGCAGCTTTCTTTTCTGGAAATGTATGAAGAGCTGATAAAAAAGAATCTTGAACAGGCGGCAAAGGATCATGCCGACAAAGGGAGAATGTACCGATCGGTAGGACTGCTCTGCGGTCTTGCGGTGGGGATCATGGTTTTGTGACAGGGGGAGATATAAATGGATGTAGATCTGATCTTTCAGATAGCGGGGATAGGAATAGTAGTGGCGGTGCTTAGTCTGCTTCTCCAGCGTTCGGGCAGAGAGGAACAGGCGATGATGACTACCATAGCAGGGCTTATTGTAGTGCTGATGATGATAATTACACAGATAAGCATTCTCTTTGATACTATCAAGGACGTATTCAATCTGTATTAGAATAAAGGATCTATTACAAAGCAGGGATTTTTAAATGAATATAATTATAATAGTTTCCTTTGGAATAATTTCCGCCGTATTATCTCTTGTGTTAAAGCAGTACAAGCCCGAATACTCAATGTTTATATCTCTTGCGGCAGGAATAATGATATTTGTTTCGGTTATAGCCGCCATAGAGCCTATAATAGGGTATATATCGGAGCTTACGGAAAATGCCGGGTTAAGCGGCATATATGCTGAGATACTTCTGAAATCCTTGGCGGTATGCTATCTTATACAGCTTGCAAGTGACTGCTGTAAGGACGCAGGGGAAACAGCCATAGCGGGAAAACTCCAAATCGCAGGAAAGATCGCGGTATTGCTTATGGCATTACCTATATTTAAAAGCATTACCGAAATAGTTATAGGACTTATAGACGCGTGAGCGGGGGAATATGAATATTAAAGGATCAATAAAGATACTGCTTTGCTTTTTGATCGGTATTTTCTTATTATCAGCGAAGATCGCAGCACAGCAGGAATATGATTTCGGACAGAATGAAATAGAAGAAGCCTTGCCCGATGAAGCGGCAAGCGAGCTTGAGGGATTAGGTATATCTCCAAGCGGAGGAGCAGAGAACCTTAACGCGGAAAACGTATTTGAAAAGCTTTGGGAATACATATGCGGCGAAGCGGCAAAGCCTTTGGCAATGCTTGTTTCCGTTATCGGAGTAATAATTCTTTCCGCTCTTATCCACTCAATGCAGGGGGAAGAAAACGATGTTTCCGCCGCATTTACCGCAGTTGGAACCTTAGCTTGCAGCGGAATAATCTGTACAAGCTTCGGCGCGGCGATATCGGGGGCGAAAACAGCTGTGGAGGGCTTAGGAACTTTCCTGTCCGTGTATGTACCTGTTTTCGCAGGAATTATGGCGGCTAACGGTCAGACTGCAACTGCGGCGGCGTATAACGGGATAATAACAGTGGCTGTGGAAGCCCTTTGTCAGCTTTTTACCCTGATAATTCTGCCTCTTGCAAGCTGTGTTATGGGCATTTCCGTTGCAGGCTCATTTGATCCTGATTTGAGGATAAACAGCATTGCTGAAGCTGTGAAAAAGCTTGTAAATTGGTGCCTGGCGCTTGTTATGACGATTTTTACGGGCATCTTGTCCGTTCAAAGCTTTGTGGGAGCGGCGGCAGACAGCGCTGCAATGCGGGCGGCAAAGTTTACTGTATCGGGAGCAGTTCCCATTGTGGGGGGAGCGGTCTCCGACGCTTTGATGACGGTCAAAAGCAGTGTGGGAGTAATAAAAGCCTCTGCGGGCAGCTTTGGAATAATTGCTTCTGCCGCCGTAATGCTGCCGTCAATAATATCGCTTTTTCTGTTCAGGCTGGTGTTTGTTGTTTCCTCGGCGTTAAGCGATACCTTTGGCACTTCGCGGATAACAGCGCTTTTAAAAAGCGGTGAAAGTGTGATGTCCATAGTTATCGCAATGATGATATCTTTCTGGGCTTTGGGCATAGTATCCACCGCTTTAATGCTGGTCATAGGCGGAGGGAATATATGAGGGAGGTAATTTTAGGCATTGCTCTGACCGCCATAGCCGCAGGAATTTTTAAGCTTATTTGCCCAGAAAGCGGTTTTAAAAAGCAGATCGGGTTTTTGATAGCATCATTTTTCCTTTTGAGCTGTCTTTCTCTTGTAAACAGCGATAAAACGGATCTTTCTGCAATAACAGACAGTTTTAGGGAGCAGGGGGCATATATGGATTTTTCCGGGGAGGTCTATAAAATGACACAGGAGGAGATCGCAAACAGATTGGTGGCTGATTTAGATGAAAAGCTGAAAGAAAATAAAATATTCTGCAAGGAAATTCGTGTTATTATTGATATTTCGTCCACATACAGCATATCTATTAAGCAGGTACGGCTTGCCTTTACCGCAGACAGTGCAGAAAACGCAGATGCCGCCGAATCGCTTGTAAAAAAGGAGGTTGGAGATGAAATTGAGGTCATAATAGAAATCAAAGGAAACTGAAAGGAAAGGAAATTTCATGGGAAAGCTTACTGAAGTATTAAAGAGCGAAAAGGGAATAAAGGTTATTTTTGCCATTGGAATTGCCTTGATAATTATAATATTTCTGCTGAGCTTTCTTGACGGAAAGGAAAGCAGACGTGATTCCCCCGAAAAAGAAAATATCCTGACAGATATTGATGAATACGAAGGTAAGCTGGAAAAGAGATTGACCGGGATCATAGAGGAGATCGACGGAACGTCCGATATCCACGTTATGATAACCCTGGAAAAAAGCGAGGAAAACATATATGGAGGAAAAACCTCGGATATTTCCGCTACTGTTACTCCCACCATAAGGGGAGTAGTGGTGGTCTGCAAGGGCGGTGAAAACGCTGTTGTAAGGGAAAAGGTGCTGGAGGCGGTATGTAAGGCATTAGGAGTCAGTGCGGCAAGGGTTTGTGTAACTTATTAAGGGCTGTATAATACCAATCCCTTTTTAAACTATGGATAAAATCCATAGATTAAAAAGGGTTGCACCCAAAGCACTAATCCCGCAGTTTTAAAAGGGATTAGTAAAAAACAGTCTAAACAGAAAAGGAGTTTTTGTTATGAAAAGAAGAAGATTAAATCTTATAATCGGCAAAAAGCAGATAATCATTGTGGGCTTGACGCTTATTTTAGGTGTGGCTGTCTATGTGAATTATCTGGTGGGAAATGACGTTAAGTCGGACACTCCCGTTTCCAAGGACGATATAAGCCAGAGTGCGGGAAATTACGGCGATCAGCAGTTTGTGTCCTCTGATAACAAGGGACAGAGCGGCAATTCGGGTGAAACCAAGGTCGATCTCAGTGATAGCAGCAGTATAGACGAATACTTTGCTCAGGCTCGCTTGGATAAGCAGCAGAGCAGAGCCGAGGCTATCGAAGTGCTGCAAACCATATACAGCGGCGGAGATTCCACCAATACAGAGCTTGCGGTAATGGCTGAAAGCGCGGCGGCGATAAGTGGCTACATAGAAAAGGAAAGCAAGATCGAAAACGTTCTGAAAGCGCAGGGCTTTACTGATGCTTTATGCTATCTTTCCGAAAACGGCGCCAGCGTTATTGTAAAAACAGACGGATTAAGCTCGGCGCAGGCTGCACAGATCAAAAACGCTCTTCTTTCCGAAGTGAATATTCCTGTGGAAAAAATATCAATTTTGGAAATTAAATAATCATATAATTATATATCAAAAATCCCAAATTTTCTATGATGAAGAAAATTTGGGATTTTTTGACAGTCACATAATACTTTCTAAAGCAATGATTGTAAACCATCCTAATCGGGATGAAAATGCGGCTGTTATGTGGTTGAAGAATGCGTACATATGTGTTATAATTAAGATGACAAGGAGATGTATGTATGATTGCGCGATACAAAGAACATGAATATTTATATGCGGTAAATAGACGCAGAAAAGAGATTATAACTACGAAATCGCAAAAAGCGGATATGGGTTTTGTACATGAAGGTAAGCTGTATTTTAAAGAAATTCGTGATGAGGATCTTTCCGATATATTTGATGTAGAATTCTGGATTACATATCGATCAGATATTCCATATGCACCGGAACAGTGGAAATTAAGCAATGAGAAATCAGTGGTTACAAATGATGGTGTATTATTAGTATTTACGGAAGGGGTGCTGCCGGGGTGGAACGTTATCGGCAAGAATGTTTGTTCGTCCAGAGTGAATATATCTGAAATATCGGGCGTTCGGATGTGTTTTTTATATAAGAAGAAAAATGGAAGCACATGCGATTGTTTGATAGAAGAACGGTCTATTGCCGTATCCGAATTAAAGGATTATTTTGATAGATATAATAAGTTAGCATTGTAGGAATAAAGTAACAGATATTATTCATCATCTTCCGTAACATCTGTTTCGTTATCATGCTCTGATTCGGCATCAGTGAGAAGCCTGACATCCTTTAGGCTTTTGTTTATGGCTCTTGTACGTGTGCCTATCAGATTTTCAAAGTCCTCATCCACTTTGTTCAGTTTTTTGCGGATACCGTTGAGCACTTTTTCAAAATTTGCAAATTCTTTTTTTGCCTTCTCTAAAACATTCCACACCTCGCTGCTCTTTTCCTGTATTTCCAAGGTGCGGAAGCCCATTTGCAGACTGTTCAGCATTGCCGCCATAGTGGAAGGACCAGTAATGTTGATTTTATGCTTTCCTTGCAGATATTCCACAAGCCCTAAGTTGATTACCTCTGCATACAGTCCTTCAAAGGGAAGAAACATTATTGCAAAATCAGTGGTGTATGGAGGTGATATGTATTTTTCACTTATGCTTTTTGCAAAACTCTTGATTTCACTCTCAAGCAAAGAACGCTTCTTTTTGATATCATCGGAATCTCCGCTGTCATATGCGGAGAGCAAGTTTTGATAGGCATCAGCGGGGAATTTGGCATCAATGGGCAGCCATAAGGGCTGATCGGGTGACTGCCCGGGGAGTTTAACGGCAAAATCTACTTTTTTGGAATCGCCGGGAATTACGGAAACCTGTTCTTCATATTGGTTTTCGGTGAGAATCTCGGAAAGGATCGCTTTTAACTGAATTTCTCCCATAATACCCCTTGTCTTGACATTGGAAAGCACTTTTTTAAGGTCGGTAACACCATCGGCAACCTGTTTCATTTCACCCAAGCCCTGATATACCTCTGTAAGCCGTTTGTTGACCATTTCAAAGGATTGCGAAATTCTGTCGTTAAGAGTTTTTTGCAGCTTTTCGTTGACTGTGTCATTGATCTTGTCAAGACTCTTCTGGTTGTCGGCTCTCAGCTTTTCCATAGCATCTATGTTGGAGGTCTGTATTTTACCGAGGATCTCTGTTGTTTCCGCTTTGGAGCTGTCTAATTTTTGCTGTACATCGGTTAAATTCTGCTTGTTTTCCAAGCGCACCTTTTCCATGCTTTGTGCGTTTTCTCTCTGTATTTTTTCCAGCATTTCCAGAGTATCGCTGCGGATCTTGCCGAATTCATCTTCTATTTTCTTAAGCTGTGTAGTGAGGTTGTTCAGCTGTTTTTCCTGCTGATCTCTTAAGCTGTCGCCCAATCTTGAAACATTGTTGGTTATCCCGTTGGAGACTTCGGTGCGTAGTGTGCTGTGTCTGCTGTCGGTGTCCTTGTTGAGATTATCCACTCTTTCGGACAGAGCTGTCAGTTTTTTTGACAGTTCTTCGGTATCTCCGCCGCCAAAGTTTTCGTTGTCGGACTTTTTGCTTTTGATCATAAGCAAAATTCCTAAAATCATGATAATTATTGATAATGCTAAATTTATGTAAGATAAATAATCACCCATGGTTTTTCCTCCATTATATTCTTATGCACCCGTCATGCTGTCCCCTGATCTCAAAAACAGTCATAATAAGGCTTTTGAAATAGGGAATAAAGGTTTTGTCATCTATCATCTGGAATATTTCCTCCATAGACGCCCACTTTACGGCTTGAACTTCTTCGTACTGCAATTTAAGACTGCTGAGGTCCTCAATGTTCTTTTCTATCAGGTAAAAATCGTCAAAGCCCACATTAAAGTTAATGGTGAAGTTAGGGCGAATATCTGTGAAGTCATAGTCGATCCCAACTTCTTCTAAAAGCTCTCTGTGCGCACCCTGCCGGCTTGTTTCCCCTTTAAGAACACTTCCGCCGCAGGTCACGTCCCATAAGTTCGACCAGCCTTTTTTGAACGGCTGTCTTTGCTGTATCAGCATTTCTCCCTTCGAATTGAAAATGCAGACATGCACAACTGTGTGGTAATCACCCTTTTGCAGAGGTTCTCCTCTTACCAGCTCTTTGTTTTTAAATTGCCGGTCAATATCGTAAGCGTCCCAAAGCTCCATATAAACTCCTTTCAGATAGCAAACGGAGCAAAAAATTGCTCCGTGATCGTTTTTACTTTTTTTACTTTCTTTTTTGTTTTTCTTTAATTGCCTTTTTAACGGAATTTTGCGGGGCGTCCTTTAAAAAGACAAAGTGTATCAGAAACTGAAAGACGGATAAGCCTATCAATAGAACAAGAGCCATAACGGTTCCCACATTCCACATACTGTTCAAAGAAAAATAAACAATAAGATACAAGGTCACAAGGCTCAAAATAACGCCTGTGACTAATGGTGACTGTCCCTTTCTCATAATGTTTGGAGCATTTTAGCTCTGAGAGTGTTTTCCATAAGCATAGCAATAGTCATGGGTCCCACGCCGCCGGGAACGGGGGTTATGTAGCTGCATTTAGGAGCAACGTTTTCAAAATCCACATCTCCGCAAAGTTTGCCATCCGCGTTTCTGTTCATGCCTACGTCAATGACTACTGCGCCATCCTTTACCATATCCGATGTGACAAAGCCCGCTTTTCCAACTGCCGCAACAAGAATGTCCGCTCTGCGGCATACTTCTGCAAGGTTCTTTGTCTTGCTGTGGCATATAGTCACTGTGCCGTTTTCATGCAGTAAAAGCATTCCCATAGGCTTTCCCACTATATTTGAGCGTCCTATTACAACACATTCCTTTCCGCTGACCTCTGTGCCCGTTGAATGGATAAGCTCCATAATTCCCGCAGGAGTGCAGGGAAGGAAGGAGTATTCTCCTATCATTATCTTTCCCACATTTACAGCGTGGAAAGCGTCAACGTCCTTATTGGGATCGATATGCTCGATAACGGTTTTTTCGTTGATCTGAGAGGGAAGAGGGAGCTGAACCAAGATACCGTTTATGTTTTTGTCGGCATTGCAGGTCTCCACAAGCTCTAAAAGCTGTTCTTCTGTGGTTTCTTCGGGCAAAGCATATTCATAGGAGGTTATGCCGCAGAATTCGCAGGCTTTTTTCTTGTTGTTGACATATACTCTGCTGGCTTGATTGTTTCCCACAATGATAACTGCCAGTCCGATCTTTAAGCCTTTTTCTGCAATTTCGTCCCTTACTCTTTCCTTAACGCTCTGGGAAACTGCCTTTCCGTCAATTATGTTCATTTTGCATTCTCCTTTATTTGAATTATTCTTTGCTTGTTGATGTATTGTTTTCGGTTTTGCCGTCCTCCGCATCATCGCCTAAAATGCTGGGGGCGGCAGTATGCTGAACGGAGTCTTTTTTTGCTTCTTTCATAGCCTTTTTGGCTTCTGCTTTCTCCTTGTCCAATTTCAGCTTGATCTCATAACCCTCAAGACCTTCACGGCTTATATCGGTGTTGACATAAAGGGGCTTATTGTCTTTCTTTGCGGAAATGCGGAAATAAACTATCATAATAAGAGCAAGTACGGCAGATGTTATAGCGATTACCTGTGAGATCTTTATAGAACCCGCGTACAGGCTGTCGGTGCGGAGCGCTTCGATCCATGCTCTGCCCGAGCCGTACCAAAGTACAAAGTACAAAAATACCTCACCGTCAAAGCTTCTTATCTTATTTGCAATAAAGTGGATAAGTAAAAATCCCGTTATACACCAAAGGCTTTCGTATAAAAAGCAGGGGTGAACTAAGATGTTCGTTTTTTCAACGCTTGCTCCCATAGCCGCTATTACAACGGGATCAAGGGCGATCTTTGTTCCGGTCATTCCCCATGGAAGATTGCCTGCTGTAGGCGCGCCAAAACATTCCTGATTGATAAAGTTGCCCCACCTGCCTATTGACTGTCCTATGAGAATTGCGGGGGCGGCAATATCAAGGAGCGGAAGAAAAGGGGATTTTTTCACCCTGCAGGCTATCAGCGCGGTAATAACGCCGAAAATGATACCTCCGTATATGGCTAATCCTCCGTCATGTATCTTGGAAAACACTGTGATAAGGTTGTACTTGTTTTCATTGTCAGGATCAAGATTGTAAAAGAAACAGTAATATACTCTTGCACCCACAAATCCAAGTATAATGGAGATAAAAGCAATGTCAAAAACATTATCGGATATAAGACCCACCTTTTTCGATCTTTTCATTGCGTACAGAAAGCCCAGTACAACGCCAACGGCGATAAGTATTCCGTACCAGTAAATGTCAATTTCGAAAAGCTTGAATGCCACTCGGTTGATCTCAATATCTCCCGAAAAGAGATTGGGGAATTCTACCGATTCCTTTAATAAATGCATAATTTTTCTGTCCTTTCTTTCATTCCGCGGGTTCTACTACGGAAATGCTGCAATTATCTATATCAAAGCTGTTAAGAGCTTCTAATATATCTTCATATGTCAAATTGGAAATCGTTTCTATATTGTCAAAGATGCTTATGCCCAGCAATTCCGCGCTGAACATAGAATTTGCGTTGGAGCTTACGCTTTCAAAGCTGTAAAGGAGATCTCCATAGGAACGTTTTTTGATATTTTCAAACTGTTCCTTGTTGGGAAGCTCGGTTTTCAGCCTTTTAAGCTCATTATTGATCTTATCTTTGAGAATATATGGCTCTTTGGATTCTCCGTCAACTATACACACAAAAGAACCTCTGCAATAAGAAGCGCCTACGCCAAAGCTTTCATTGATAAGCCCCTGCTCGTACATTTCCGCGTAAAATGAGGATGTACAACCCAAACAGGTTTCCAGCAAGATCTTATAAGTGATATATGCTTTTGCCGATTCCTGCTGAGGTATAGGAGGGAACTTATACATTATACTGAACATGGGTTGAGAGCATGGAAGCTTTATGGTGACTGATTTTTCCTTTACTTCATAAGGCTCATCAAAAGCCTTTCTTTCAAGCTTGTTGTTCTTTGAGGGGATCAGAAGTCTGTCACAT
>JAAVIE010000154.1 GCA_014799325.1 Oscillospiraceae bacterium | reverse complement strand
TAAAACCATTCATAAAGAAGAACCTATGGACGCTGTACTTGACAAAGTTACAATAAAATCGTAGATATTACTCTATTTTTCGACAGCAAAACGCGCACAAAACGCGGATATGTAGCATATTTTTGAATTTTACAAACGAAAAAAATAGAGGTAGGCACTAATAAATTTATGCCTACCTCTTTGTGACGCATTATTAGTATTATCACGGCAGTAATCAAAAATATCTATCGTCACTTAGAGACTACTGCTCGATCAATAATATCAATAGGATGATTCCTATTTTTAATATGATTGCACTAAACAATCATATAGACATCAGGATTAATTATTATTCCTGGGAATACCAGTCCATCTATGTATTCCATTTTGATAACCTTGATAAATCCAAGTATATCCATCCTCGATATCTATAAAATCGATAGGATTACCGGTTTTATCAAAACCATCTCTTTGAATTGGGAGTTTATCCATTTTCAAAATGATAATTTAATAAATATACCAACTTCTATGAGCTATTCACCTTGTTAGATTAAGACAAAAATATAAAAAAGATTCGGATTTTCAAATTTTTATTTTTAAATTTTTCTTGCAATTAAAGGTTTTTATAGAGTGACAGCCGATAGCTGCGTTAGAATGGGCAGTATCGGCTGTTGTTTTTTAGGGCTGCTTGCGGCTTATGCCGCGAGGGGGGCGGACGTAGTCGGACGAAGTCAGACAGGGTCGGACGGGGTCAGACGGGTATGACAAGTCCGTCTTTTAGCAGGCTTTGAAGCTCATGTCTAAGCCTTTGACTGAGTGGGTGAGGGCGCCGACTGATATGAAGTCTACGCCACACTCGCCGTAGTCGCGGAGCGTGTCGAGGGTGATGCCGCCTGATGATTCGATTTCGACTGCAGGATTGACAGCGCGGACTTGTGCTACGGCTTCGCGTGTGCGTTCGGGCGTGAAGTTGTCGAGCATGATGCGGTCAACTCCGGCCTCGAGTGCCTGATTGATTTCGTCGGTGTTGCGAACTTCGATCTCGATCTTCAGGTCTTTGCCTCGCTCGGCACAATATTTTTTTGCGGCTTCGATTGCCTGGCGGATGCCTGCGGCGAAGTCTAGGTGGTTGTCCTTGATAAGAATCATGTCAAAGCGGTCGATGCGGTGGTTTGAGCCGCCACCGATTCTGACAGCTTCTTTTTCGAGCATGCGCATGCCGGGAGTGGTCTTGCGGGTGTCGAGCACTTTGGTCTTGAGGCCGTCGAGACGCTGCTGGTATTTGGCGGTCTGGGTGGCGATGCCGCTCATGCGTTGCATGATGTTGAGCATGATTCTCTCGGTCTGGAGCAGGGAGCGCACTTTGCCTTCAACGACAAAGGCTATGTCGCCCGGCTTGACATGGGCACCGTCGCCGATCATGACGGTCATCTTTAATGAGGGGTCAAATTTTTCAAAAACTTTTTTTGCGATTTCGACTCCGGCAAGTATGCCTTCTTCTTTTACTAAGAGATGCTGTCTGCCGGTCTCGTCCTGGGGGATAGTGCTTAGGGTTGTATGGTCGCCGTCACCCACGTCCTCGGCAAAAGCGAGGGTGAGCAGGTCGTCGATAAGTTGATCCTTTGTTTTCATTTTGATTTTATTTTAGCTACTTTTGCACAAAAGTAGTTAAAATCAACCAATCGACAAAAGAGTTTTGAAAATACAGCTAATTGCAATAGGAAAGATGAACGATGCGCCGTTGGTGCAATCGGTTGAAAAATATATTAAAAGACTTGGGCATTATGTGCCTTTTCAGTTTATAACGATACCTGATGTGAAAACGACCAAGGCAATGACTGAGCAGCGTCAGAAGGAGACGGAGGGTGGGGCAATAATCAACGCTCTCGATTCACGCGATTATGTGATCTTACTTGATGAAAGGGGCAAGGAGTTTACCTCGCGCGAGTTTGCGGCATATATAGATAAGCGCACGCTTTCGCTGGCCGGTAATCTTGTGTTTGTCATCGGTGGACCATACGGTTTTTCGCAGGAGGTATATGACAGGGCAAATGATAAAATATCGTTGTCGCGAATGACTCTCACGCATGAGATGGTGAGACTCTTTTTTGTGGAGCAACTTTATCGGGCTATGACAATCTTGAGGGGTGAGCCCTATCATCATGATTAAAATAATGTAAGCTGTATGCCGGAGGTGCGCGCAGGCACAGTCGAGAGATAGACTGATTTCTGACGGCTCCATCCCTGGGTCATATTACGTAATGAAATAGTAAGTAATCCGCTGACGCTACCGATTTCATTTTTTATGGCCTTGATTACTTCGGCCATAGACATAAGGCCGCAGAAGCGAAAGTTTGTTACTTTACCACGAATTGATGCTGTTGCAAAAATAATGTCGTTGATACTGATTTTTTCCATGACTGCTAATGTTTTTGAGGATTACACCGCAAAGTTAGCAGCCAGCATGGGCAAGATTCTTGCCCATCAAATTTAATAAATGTTTAAATTTGTGTAAATCAAATGTAATAATGAAAAATAATGACACACCATAAACGGAGTGTCATTATTTTTCAAGTTATAGTGTCGTTTAGATTATGCCGATGAGTTCAGTGATGGATCTGACACCCTGTCGGTCGCAGAAGTCGGTGATTTCATCAATGACTTTCATTGTAACCGATGGGTCTATGAAATTGGCTGTGCCGACTTCAATGGCGGTGGCTCCGGCCATGATAAATTCGAGGGCGTCGCGGCCATTCATGATGCCACCGAGACCGACGACCGGAATATTAACGGCTTTGGCAACCTGCCAGACCATGCGGACTGCAATCGGTTTGACTGCCGCACCTGAGAGACCTCCGGTAACTGTCGACAGATATGGGCGACGGCGCTCAACGTCAACAGCCATGCCGAGGAGAGTATTGATGAGTGAGACGCTGTCTGCTCCGGCGGCTTCAACTGCACGGGCAATATCGGCGATAGACGTAACGTTAGGAGAAAGCTTCACCATCATGTGACGCGGCCACGCTTTCCTGACGGCAGAAGTCACCTCGGCAGCGCCGTCGCAGGTAGTGCCGTAGGCCATGCCGCCTTGTTTGACATTGGGGCATGAAATATTGATTTCGACAGCTTGGATTTTATCGAGTGAACTGAGTTTTTCGCAAACAGCCACATAGTCTTCAACACACTTTCCTGAGACGTTGACAAGAATTTCGGAGTCGTAATGGCGGATGCGCGGATATATATGTTCGATAAAATAGTCGACGCCTTTGTTTTGCAGGCCGACGGCATTCAGCATGCCCGAAGGGGTTTCGGCCATGCGCGGATAGTCGTTACCTTCGCGAGGTTCGAGTGTCGTGCCTTTGACGATGAAACCACCGAGACGGTCAAGATCGACAAAGTCTGCATATTCCTCACCGTAGCCAAAGGTGCCTGAGGCCGTGAGCACGGGATTTTTGAGGCTGATATCGCCTAACTTTACTGATAAGTCTACCATGGCAATTCGTTTATATTAAATACAGGGCCGTCGGTGCAGACACACACGTTGTGGCCATCGGTTTTCTTTTCGACACAACAGAGACATGCACCGAGACCGCACGCCATCTTGTTTTCAAGAGATACTTCACAATCCACGCCTTTCTGTCTTGCAAGGGCTGCCACGGCCTTCATCATCGGCATCGGACCGCAACAATAGATTTTGTCAAAATCTGATGCGAAAATACTATTGGTGGTCACGAGGCCTTTTTCGCCGGCAGAGCCGTCTTCGGTTGAAGAGTAGACTTTACCGACAGACTCGAATTGGTCGAGCATAAGGAGGTCAGCAGCCGAGCGTGCGCCTAAAAGGAATTCGGGTCTGACGCCGGCCTCGCTGAGCTGTTTGCCGAGATAGAGCAGGGGAGCGACCCCGACGCCACCGCCTACGAGCAGAACCCGTTTAGACGCATCGCCGATTAGGCCGAAACCTTTACCGAGAGGCAGGATCACATTAATAACACTACCGACAGCGGCAGCGGCGAGATGACGTGTGCCCTCGCCGGCTTTCCTGACAAGCAACCAGAGAGTGTTGTCATTGCGATCGACATAATTGACCGAAATGGGGCGGCGGAGATAGGTCGTCTTTGAGTCGCTTATCTCTACCTGCACAAATTGTCCGGCCTCAACGGGCGGCAGGGCATTGCCGTCGGCTGGCGAGAGTTTTAGTAGGGCATACATCGATCCGAGGGCTGCATTGCTGACAACCTTCATATCGAGCATGTATTTTTTCTTTTCCATATATCAGTATATATTAATGTGTCACAATAATCGCGCATATAAGGAATGAAAGCGCATAGGCAAGCATAGCCATAGCTGTGGCGCCGAGCATAGGATTGAGTGCGGCTCCGTCACGGTGTCTGATGTCTGACCACAGCCTGAAGTGAAGACAGAGATATAGAACCGGAATCAGCAGCCAGGCGCCACCGAGTTTAATCCAGGTTTCCGCCATCAGAGCGATTGCAATGAGTCCGTCGATGAGATAGACCGCTGCCATTGTCGGGCGCCCTAATTTCACGCAGAGAGTCGATTTGCCGACCTGACGATCATCATCTATGTCGCGATAATTGTTGACGATAAGGACGTTTGCGCCCATCAGTCCCATAGACAGTGATGCGAGCAACACTTCAGATGTCCACGCGTCACACATGAGAAAGTAGGTCATATTGACCGGTACAATACCGAAAAACAATATCACGGCTATTTCGCCGAGACCGTGGTGAGACAACGGGTAAGGTCCGGCACTATAGGCGACGACTCCAAGCGCAACCGCCAGCCCGACAGCTATCAGCCACCATCCACCCCAATAAATGAGCGAACAGCCCACGACACATGCGAGAGCAAGCACCGCAAACGTCGCCGCTTTCATGGCCCCGGCGCTGATATCACCTTCGGTCACTCCACGACGCGGACCGACACGGCCTTTTTTGTCAAGTCCGGCTTTAAAGTCGTAGTATTCGTTAGCGAAATTGGACGAAATCTGGGCAAGCACAGCAAAAATAAGGCATAATACACCCGGTAGCCATTGAGCTCCGCCGGTGAAAAGGGTGTAGGCAAACGCACAGAAGACTCCTGCTACCGAAACCGGCAGTGTACGCAGCCTCATGGCTTCAATCCATGCTTTAACAGTCCTCACGTCCTATTATCTTACAAAACCTCCGAGAAATGCAAATTCTTCGGCTACATGTCGCAGACTGTGTACGAGACGGCGAAGTGACTCTTCGCTAAACTTAATGTCAGACAGACGGTTGTCAACAAAAACAGTCACCTTGACTCCGTCAGAAAGCGGTCTTTCGCGTTCTCCGGCTTTGGCCGTAGCCAACAAATCTCCGGTCAGTCTGCCGAAATCGTCTTTGGGGCCCGGGAGCTCTCCGTCTTCGATTGATTCGTCAGTAGCGAAGCGATAATAGATGCGGTCAGGAGTCAGAGCTATATCGGCGCGTGCCATATCGGCGACTCCCATCATTATCGTCAGTCTGTTACACTCGCAGCTGTCTGTCATTTTCGTGGCAAAACGTTAACCGTAAGTTTTTCATAAGCTCGTTCGGCTTTATCGCGAGCAGCTTCAACAGTCTCGTCT
>JAAVIE010000153.1 GCA_014799325.1 Oscillospiraceae bacterium | reverse complement strand
TGTGAGAGTGGTGATCTGCATTATTTAACATGTGCTATCATGGAAGTTGTGAGAGTGGTGATTTGCATTATTAACATGTGCTATCATAGAAGATGTGAGAGTGGTGATTTGCATTATTAACTTGTGCTATCATGGAAGTTGTGAGAGTGGTGACCTGCATTTTATAACTTGTGCTATCAGGGCAGTTGTGGGAGTGGAAACCCGCCTTTAAGGAAACAAGTGATAATTTTTCGCCGCTTTTAGAGGTGCTGTGCTGATTTTTACGGATCTCCCAAAAACCTTGACATAAAAATAGGGGCTGTCTTTTTTTACAGCCCCTTAACCCTTAAATAGTTATAATAATTACTTCTTCTTAGCTGTAGAAGCTTTTGTTGTCTTCTTTGCAGCAGGCTTTGCTTCCTTCTTAGCGGCAGTGCTTGCTTCCTTTTTAGCAGCAGGAGCAGCTTCTTTCTTAGCGGCAGTGCTTGCTTCCTTCTTAGCAGCAGGAGCAGCCTCTTTCTTAGCGGCAGGCTTTGCTGTTTTCTTGGCGGTGGTTGTCTTTGCAGGCTCCTTCTTCTCCGCAGGCTTATCCTCAGCCTTGGCAGCTGTCTTCTTAGTCTTAGCGGGAGAAGCATTCTTAGCGGTGCTTACAAGGTACAGCAGCTGCTTTGCAGCCTCGTGATCTCCGTCGATTGCAAGCTTTCCGGCTTTTACGGCGTCGATCGCTTCAAGCTTTCCTGCGGCGATATCCTTTAAAGTAGTGCCGTCTGCTTCAAAAATAACATCTCTGTCCTGGTAGTCGTAAGGCTCGATCTCTAAAACACCGTTTTTGTATGCGGCGTAGAAGATGCCCTCGCCCTCGCCCGTTATGTTGAACTGGAATGCGAACTCTCTTGTAAAGTGAGAAGTGTTGGCCTTTGCGAAATATTTTTTTACGTCCTTGAAAATCTGTTGATAAGTCATAATATTTCCTCTTTTCTTAAAATTAAGGTTTAGAAAAGCCGAAACTGAATTTGATAAAACACATAAAATACCAAGGGCTGTTTTGTGCAAAACCACGTCCGGCTTCTCCTGCAAAAAAGGGGGCAAACAGTGATGAATAAAGGATAAACCCGAATTTTTGATTTTTAAACTTGTTGAAGTATATCACAAAAAAATCACGATTTCAAGATATTTTTAAAAATAATTTGCGGTGAATTTCAGAAATAGTAGGAGATGACAAAATAGCAAAATTTTTCGTTTATATTTTGTGCAAAAAGTAGAAATTCAAAAAAGGTGAAAATGGGGTGAGAAAAAATGCAATTTGTAACCCCTTTGTAACTTGCAAATGGTTTAATATAGTTACAAAAATTAAGACTGCCGAAGAGTAACTGCTCACAGCTGGTTTCAAATCGGGCGGTCTGAAATTGGGTAGTCTTAACAATAGAAAAGCGGTCCTGTACATACACAGCAGAGCGTGAGCAAAGGCGCAAGCAAAGCAAAAACATGTATAGACTGCGGAAAAGGGGAAAATATGAATGGCTACAAAAAAATGAAAAGGCTTGCAGGTATGAAAGTGCTTAAAGCCCTTTCTGCCGTGACTGCATTGTCCATGACGGTTACGAGCTTAGCTGTTTCTGCAAGCGCAAACCCAGTCACCCCCGACGTTATCGCTAACGCTTTGGGGGATCTGACGAGCTACGGTGTTGTTGCGAACTCGTTCACAACCGCATCACACTTCGAGACCAACTTTGCGGTAAACGATCTTTCTCTGAACAACAACTTCGACGTTGACAAGTATGTAGTTCTCAGCGACAGAAAGATCAACTTTACCGTATCCACCGAGGAATCCTTTGCAAAGGATGAAACAAAGATCTACTACTTTGGCATTTACTGCAACGGCGAGCAGGTCGATGTACGGTATGGTGACGAAACCAATTCCGAGAGGAGCAGCGACGATTACAAGGGTATCATTGCTGTTGAGTTCAAGGAAGAGGGTTCAAAAAGCTTCACCATCACAGTTCCTGATGAGTACAAGTATGAAACGATCCAGATCTTCAAGATGAAGCCCGATGAAGTTGACGGCAAGTATTGCTTCACTGCTTCCGAAGCTCCTGTTGAACTGGCACCCGCTTCAAGCGATGAGAAGGAACTGATCCAGAAAAACAGTGCTTGTATCGTCGGCAACTCCATGGTAAGAAGCAGCATTACCATCGGCACAAACAAATCAATGATCTTCACTCCCGAAGTTTATCAGAATCTTGTGTTTGAAAACGATGGAAGAGTTTCTTACATTCAGGACGGTCAGTCGTCTATCTTTGCAGAGCAGGGCAACACCTTCATCAGCGATGAAAACGCAGGTAAAATGGTTGACGATCTTCTTGCTCAGGTGCAAGAAGCTTCTCAGCTTTTTGCAGGTGCAACTGCCGGAAACGGTAAGGTTATCCTTGCTACACTCGATCAGAGCATTTACAACGGCGACAGAGACAACAAGGCTTTGATCAAATTGTCCAACATTCCTACAAACTTTGAACTGAGCAGACCTAATGACAGAGATCAGAATTCTCCTGAAGGCTATACCTTTGCAGAGCAGTTGAAAAACGGATATGTTACTGTTTATGATCTTTACAGATACATGCAGAACAATCCTGAAGTAATGCTGGTTCTCAATGTTGATGTTAAGAATGCTTCAGATTTCACAATGGATTTCAACAATATCATTGATAACTGGGACGTTGCAACATCTTCAAGAATCATAAATAACTTTATTAACTGCAATAAGGGTATTACTTCCATTTACTTTACCGAAGGTATCAGAGGCACTATCATTGCTCCCGATGCTAAGGTAACGATCTCAAAGACAATGTGCGGCGCCGTTTATGCTGACAGCGTAGTTAATGACGGCGGCGAGATCCACAGAGGTACTTACAGAAGCTTTGTTGATTCTTACAGTGCGCATTACTTTGATGCACCTCCTACAACAACTCCTGAAGTTACAACAACACCTCCCGAAGAAACAACTACTGTTACTACAGAGCCTGAAGTAACAACAACTACTACAGAACCTGAAGTAACAACAACTACTACAGAGGTAACTACAACCACTACAGAACCTGTTGTAACAACTACCACAACTCCTGCACCTGTAGTAACAACTACAACGACTCCTGCGCCTGTTGTAACAACTACTACAACCCCTGCACCTGTTGTAACAACTACCACAACTCCTGCACCTGTAGTAACAACTACTACAACCCCTGCACCTGTTGTAACAACTACCACAACTCCTGCACCTGTTGTAACAACTACCACAACTCCTGCACCTGTTGTAACAACTACTACAACCCCTGCACCTGTTGTAACAACAACTACTACTCCCGCACCTGTAGTAACAACAACTACAACTCCTGCGCCTGTTGTAACAACAACTACAACTCCCGCACCCGTAGTAACAACAACTACTACAACCCCTGCGCCTGTAGAAGAAGTTACGACTACCACAACTCCTGCACCTGTTGAAGAAGTTACAACTACCACAACTCCTGTTCCCGTAGAAGAAGTTACAACTACAACTCCCGCTCCCGAAGAGGAAGTTACAACCGTAACCGAGCCCGAGCCTGATGTAACAACCACTGTTGAGGAAGAGGAAACCACAACTCCCGTTGAGGAACCCACACCCGAGGAGACCACAACAACTCCCGACGAGCCCGAAGTGGAGATCACCACAACCACAACAACCGTTCTTATCGAGCTTGAGGAAGAGCCTCCCCGTGATAACCTGATCCTCATCGACGAAGATATTCCTTTGGGCGACACACCTTTCAACACAGGTGTTGACAACCACATCGGACTCTTCATCACAATCGGAAGCCTTGCTCTCCTGGTTGGTGTTGGCGCACAGGTTTACACAGTAATTCTTAAAAAGAATAACTAATAACAATAAAGCGTAACGCTTGATATATTAAAGGCTGCTGTAAAAGGCAGCCTTTAATATTTGTATTTTTGGGCAGGTGCAAAAGTGTAAAGTGAGAAAATCGAAAAGGAAATGTGTAATTGAGTGCAGAGCATGAAAATAAGAACAATTTGTAACTGGGGTAATGCAAGAAAAATTTTTGTGACCAAGAGTAAAGTGGGAAAAACAAAAATAATACTAGTACCCATTTAAAAAGTAGACAAGTTGCTTTTTAAGAGCATAGCTTCCTTGGGTATTGTATTGAACGTACATACTCACAGCCGCCGGAGGTTCCTCCGCAAAGCCGAAGGATTTTGACAGTAGATTTTATCAGCTTTCAAAATGGGTATTAGTATAAAATACAAAACCGAAAGTTTAACCAAATTAACACAATGAAAACACGAAATAACATTGACACCGGTTTAAAAAAACGCTATAATTGTATATAGAAGTACATTATAAGACAAGACATCATTAAAAAGACATTTCTGCCTTAATAAGAAAGGTAAAGCTATGAATAATCAATATGATCCACAGCAGTCCGCACCGCAGCCGAATGTTTTGCAGCAGGCAATGACACAGCAGAATACAGCTCAACAGACACCTATACAGCAGGGTATGCAGCAAGCACCTTCGCAGGGAGCTGGTCTGTCAGGAATACCCCAGCAAGCTGTTCCACAGGGAGCAACCCAAACAGAAATGCCCAAGCAGGCTGTTCCACAGGGAGCAAACCAAACAGGAATGCCCCAGCAGGCGATTCCACAGGGAGCAAACCAAATAGGAATGCCCCAGCAGGCAGTTCCACAGGGAGTAAACCAAGCAGGGATCTCCCAACAGTCAGTTCCGCAAGGAGCAAACCGGGCAGGAATACCACAGCAGGCAGTTCCCCAAGGAGCATATCAACAAGGAATACCGCAGCAGGGGGCCCCTCAGCAGAGTTTTAATCAGCAATACGGTCAGCCCTATATGCAGCAGCCTGTTTATACAAAGCCCCCAAAGCCTTATGTAGATCCAGTCGCTGCAAAAAAGCAAAAGCGTGACGCTCTTGCTGCATTGGGCGATAAGCTCACCGACTTTATGAACACAAACCCTGTTTTAAAGATCATCGCCGCTCATGCAGATCTGTATTCCTTTGCAGCCACGGCATTATGCGTTCTTTTCACAATTATTGCCTTGTTTGCCAGCAACGAAAATTATTCCGGGGAAATTGTAAATGCAGGCGGAGAGATCGGCGGCTGCTTTATTTTCTCGTTTTTGGCAATTATTTTCGGCGGATTTTCTCTCTGCAAGAAAAAAATATTGCCCCTTACTATTTCAATGACATCGGTCACGATTCTGATGTTTGTGAGATTTATTGTCAATATTGTTACCTTTGCCACATTCGAGACCGCTGCTGTGGGAAATGTTATCAATTTCGTTTTTATGATAGCAGAAACGGGTGCAGTGGGATATCTTACATACATATGCTGGACGTATCTCATGGCTGCCTTGCCGCCTAAATCCGTAATACAGCAGATATATCAGCAATCCTATGCTGTTCAGCAGAACAATACGCAGCAGACGGCATATCAGCAGCCCATGAATGTACAGCAGCAGACCCAGCCCGAACAACAGACACAACAACAAGTATATACCGATCAGCAGAAACAAATATACGCCGATGAGCAGATGCAGCAGCCAAAGCAGGGAAATCAGCAGACACAGACGGCAGCTTCGCCCATACCTGTGGAAGCAATGGCTGCACAATCTTCACAGCAGCAGGTTTCTGTTGCTGCACAGTCTGTTTCTGTCGATTCGCAGGCGGTTTCTGCCTCTCAGCAGTCTGCTTCTGTTCAGAACGAAACTGTAGCAGCAAACCGCATTTGCTCCGTTTGCGGAGAGGTAAACAGCAGTGATTCCCTCTTCTGTCATAAGTGTGGAAGAAAGCTTCGGTAATTGTTGATAAGCCGATCTGAACAAGAAAAAGGGAGTAAAGAAAAATTGGGGCTTATACTATTTCTTTATTATACTGTAGACTATCTCTACAGTATGATACGCCGAGCATGG
>JAAVIE010000152.1 GCA_014799325.1 Oscillospiraceae bacterium | reverse complement strand
GCTCCATTTTTTTTTTTTCAACTATATACACTCCGTAGGAAAGCTGGAGAGTTACATTTTTGTATTGGCAAAGACGGGCATCAAGCTCTTTTATAAACTTCAAAGGATAATCTTCATCGGGAATTTCGGTGGCAACAATAAACACATCGCTGCGCTGATTGAGATAGAATTGTCTGTCATTACAGTAATCTTTTAATGTGTGGGTAATGTGGTCAAGCACCTCATTGCCGAAGCTTTCACCGTAAAGATCGTTGATTATCTTAAAGCGGCGTATGTCAAACTGAATAAAAGCCACCTGATCGGCTGAATCGAGCAGCGCATGAACATTACGGCGGAATCTGTTGGAACGTCCCATACGCTTGACCATAGTCTGAAGCTCGTCATTTTCGGGAAGATCCTCGGCGGAAAGGGAGGTCTCAGCTTTGAAGGTTATGTATTCCGAAGTCATATCCTCAAGGATCTCTATGCTGGCACTGAGAGCTTCGGGGCATTTTTTCAGGATCAGTCCGTTTTTGCGGATTTCAGCCATTTCGTCGGGAATGGATATGTCCTTTCCGAGAATATCACGGCAGTTAACTTTTCCGTTCATTTTTTCGGAAAAGCGCTTGATAAATTCCTCTGTTTTCTTGTTTCCGTAGACCTCCTGTTCGGTATCGCTGGAATTATAAAAGCCAAAGGTCATACCAAGAACAAGCAGACCTGCCGTAATACATCCGCAGGTGTTGCCGCAGCGCATACCTCCTCCGAAACAGGTGCTTATTTTAAACGCCGTTTTCAGATCAAGCCCCAAATCGTCGGCAAAGGCGCCGAAAAGAGCTTGGGTACAGTGGTATTTTTCGTTCAGAAGTTTTAATGCTTTTTCTTTATGTGTCATAATAAGCCTCCGCAACAGTTGGCAATTTTGCACAAAGTGAAATGTCCTATATATTATAATTTTATCATAAATGCTGTTTTTTGTCAAGATGATAAAATCATTTAGCTAAAGTACCGATTTTGGAACATCATTTGCGCTATAATATTTATGGAATAATATAAAAACCGGAATGAAAAGACTGTGTAAAGGAGCGTTACTATGAGTGAAAAAACCAAGTCCGAGGATTTTGAACAGCTGAATCTTTCCGATCTTCTGAAAATAACAAATGGAGCAGGAAAAACATTTTCCAGCAATGAGCTGACCAAGATAATAGACAAGCTGCAAACAATGAAAGAAAACGTCAGACGCCGCGAAAAAGCCGAGCGGGAACGGAAAGAGCGTGAGGATTACGAGCGCAGGCTCCGTGAAGAGCAGGAAAAGAAAGAAGACCATATCCGCGAAGTCACTTGTATGGATCTGCCTTTGGATTGGGAAAATGTCTTTAATTCCGATCCGCGGACACAGGGAGTACATACGGACAGCCCTTCCGACGCGTTAGTGTTGAGCCTTACGACCCTCGGCAAGGTGGATATTGAATATATGGCTTCTATCACAGGGTTGGAGTATAAAGAGATCATCGGCGTGCTGCGGGGCTCAATCTATCAGAATCCGCAGACCTGGGAAGAATGCTTTTACAAGGGCTGGGAAACCGCTGATGAGTATCTTTCGGGGAATATCATACGCAAGCGTAGGGATGCAAGAAGGGCGAATATAAAATACAGAGGCTATTTCTCCGAGAACATCAAAGCACTGCAGGCTGCACTGCCGCCTGCGATGGCTGTTGATGACATTTATGTTACTCTTGGCTCTCCCTGGGTTCCCACAGATGTCATTGATGATTTTATACAGCATCTGTATAAAAGAAAATGCCGGATCATGAGCGATAGCGGAGATACGCTCGCTGTAAAGCACGACGAGATCACGGGTACATGGGATATACCGCTCAAAACGCGCTATAATCACAGTGTTATTGATACAAAAACCTATGGCACAGAACGCCTTGAAGCGCTGCATATCCTTGAACGGACACTGAATATGAAAAGCGTTACTGTAACAGATACGGTGCCATGCAAAACTAACTCCTCGGGGAAGAAGCGCGTTATCAACAAGGAGGAGACCGTCCTCGCTCTTGAAAAACAGCAGAAGATGATCGCGCAGTTCCAAAAGTGGGTGTGGACTGACGAGATACGGAAAAAGCGGCTGGAGGAAATTTATGAAAGCAATTACAGCTGTGTACGCAGACGTATTTTTGACGGTTCATTCCTGAAATTTCCCACTATGTCGCCTGATGTGGAGCTTTATCCTTATCAGAAAAATGCAGTGGCACGGATCCTTTTCTCCCAGAATACTCTCCTTGCTCATGAAGTGGGCAGCGGCAAGACCTATGTTATGATCGCCGCTGGAATGGAGCTTAGGCGTATGGGACTGTCGACTAAAAATCTTTATGTAGTCCCCAACAATATCGTGGGGCAGTGGCAGGAAATTTTTCTTAAAATGTACCCTTCTGCAAAGCTGCTTATTGTGGAACCGAAAGCCTTTACTCCCTCAAAAAGAGGGAAGATGCTTGAAAGAATGCGCGATGAAGATGTTGACGGAATAATAATCGCATACAGCTGTTTTGAGCAGATACCTATTTCAGCACAATTTATGGCTGATGAGATCAAGGATATGATCAAACACATCGAAGAAAAATCAACGTATGCGAGTAAGCGCACATCGGGGCTGGAAAAGGAAAAGAAGAAGCTCATAAAGCAGCTGTCCGAGCTATCCGTCACCTTGAATGCTGTTTCAGATGATATATTCTTTGATGAACTTGGGATCACCCGTTTATTTGTGGACGAAGCTCATAACTATAAAAACGTTCCCATATCCACAAAATTGGATAATGTTCTCGGAATAAGAAGCGACGGCTCAAAAAAATGCACCGATATGATGAACAAGGTAAATCTTGTACAGAAAAAAGGCGGCGGTGTGGTTATGGCAACAGGTACGCCCATAACCAACTCCGTTACTGAAGCATTTATAATGCAGAAGTATTTGCAGAGCGGCGAGCTTGGTCTTTTAGATATCAGTAACTTTGACAGCTGGGTGGGTATGTTTGCGGAACGTGCCACCGAATTTGAAATAGATGTTGACACCTCAAGCTACCGTATGGCAACACGTTTTGCCAAGTTCCACAATCTGCCCGAGCTTACATCACTGTTTGCGCAGATCGCGGATTTTCACAGAGTGGATAAAACTAATGGCATACCCGATTTTGACGGCTATACCGACGCCCTTGTGGCAAAAACGCAGGGCTTTGACGATTATCTCAAAGAAATATCAAGGCGCGCCGACGATGTAAGAAATCACAATGTACCGCGAAATGTGGATAATATGCTGATGATAACCACCGACGGGCGCAAGGCGGCTCTTGATCTGCGGCTTGTGGATCCCACAGCAGCATTTACATATCAGTCAAAGGTGGCGAGGTGCGCTGAAAACGTTTTTCACATCTATAGCTGCACAAGCGGAACACAGATAGTTTTCAGCGACACATCCACACCAAAAGTCGGATTCAATATTTATGACGAAATGAAACGGCTGCTTGTGGGTATGGGGATCCCACCGCAGGAAATAGCCTATATACATGATGCAGATAATGAGAAGAAGCGCGCCAAGCTGTTTGATATGATGCGGAAAGGCGTTATTCGGGTGCTTGTCGGCTCTACCTTCAAGCTGGGTATTGGTGTAAATGTGCAGGACAAGCTTATAGCCATTCACCACCTGGACGTGCCGTGGCGGCCTGCGGATATGACACAGCGGGAGGGACGTATATTGCGTCAGGGAAACCAAAATCCCATGATCCAAATATATCGGTATATCACCGAGGGAAGCTTTGACGCATATTCCTGGCAGCTTCTTGAAACAAAACAGCGTTTTATCACCGCTCTGCTTTCGGGCTCTTACACGCAGCGTGACAGCTCTGATATTGAGGACATTGTGCTGAATTACGCCGAGGTCAAGGCGCTGGCAGTGGGAAATCCCCTTGTAAAAAAGCGTGTTGAGACTGCAAACGAGCTGTCACGTTACCTCACCTTACAGCGCAAGCTGGTGGAAAACCGCCTGTATTTGGAAGCAGAATTGAGAGAGATCCCTGCACAGATGGAGCATCAGAAAAATCTCATAGAGAAAGCCAATATAGATAAAGACTTTTACACAGAGCATATAGGCGCTTTGCCCATACCAATAACCACCGCCGAGAAAAAAGCGAACGCAGAAGAACGGAAGAATTTGCGCGAGATGATTTTTGAAGCGATAAAAGACAACGATCTTAAGACCTCAGAAAACACACTTACCGACTACTGCGGTTTCAAGATAGTTCTGCCTGCAAATATGAAAAAGGAAAATCCCTTTGTATGGCTTCAAAGGACAGGCAGGTATTATGTGGAGCTTGGAGATACCGAGCTTGGAATACTTACCCGTATCGACAATTTCCTTAACGGACTTGATGATCACATTGAAAAACTGTACAATGTGCTTGCCAATATGTCCGAAAAGGAGAAAAATATCCGTGCTGAGCTTAGCAGCCGTGAAAGTTACACCGACAAGATCAATGAACTTAAGGAACAGATCGAAGCAATGGATAAAAAGCTGGGAGTTGATAAAAAATGAGTGATGCAAAAATAATAAAAACCGAGAATATCCCACAAATGAATGTTGACCGCCTGATAAGTGAGCTGACCACCGCTTACTGCAATATCATTAACGGGGGACTGCCCATCAAAACTTTCCCCTCCGTTATGCTATGGGGACCGCCCGGTGTCGGAAAATCCCAGGCGGTGCGGCAGCTGGGAAAAGAGATTGAAAGAAACACAAATAAGAAAACTCATATAACCGACGTGCGGCTGCTGCTGTTCAACCCCATTGATCTGCGCGGAATACCAACTGCCAACGCGGACAAGACACTTGCAATATGGCTTAAGCCCCAGATATTCCAAATGGATCCTGCCGACGATGTGGTGAATATCCTGTTCCTTGACGAAATATCAGCCGCTCTGCAATCGGTGCAGGCAGCGGCATATCAGATAACCCTTGACCGCGTTGTAGGCGAACATAAGCTGCCCGAAAACTGTATTGTCATAGCCGCGGGAAACCGTACCACAGATAAGTCGGTGGCGTTTAAGATGCCAAAGGCGCTTGCCAACCGTTTGCTTCATATTGAGGTAGAGGTAAGCTTTGATTCATGGAAAAAATGGGCGATACAAAAGGGAATTAACGATAAAG
>JAAVIE010000151.1 GCA_014799325.1 Oscillospiraceae bacterium | reverse complement strand
TTATCCCCCTTTTGTGTTATGTACAAAAGCCTGTATTCGTCGTCGCTTCGGCGTAAATATTCCTGCTTCACCAAAATATCAATAAGCTCGGAAATGCGCTTTTTATCGTAGTTCGCCATTATCCCGTAGGTAGAAAGCTTGTCAAAGCCGCCATTCATGACCTTTTGGGTCTTGCTTCCTTTGAGAATGTCAACCACCATATTTGACCCGAACCGCTTTCCCCTCTCGCTAAGGCGGAATACGCAGGAAATTATCCTTTGTGAGGGGTCGGTAATGTCCTCAACGCGGAAATCGCCGTTGCAGTTGGAACAGCCCGAGCAGCTCTCGCACTTTTCTCCGAAATAATTCAGCAGATATTCCCTCAAACATTCGGTGGTGTTGCAGTATTCCACCATAGCGTCAAGGCGCTTTCTGTCCTGCCTTTTCACCTCTGCCAGTTCTTCCGCCGTAAGCCCCTCGCCCTCCATATTGTCTATGAAGTAAAGGGCAGTGTTAAGATCCGCGCCGCAGTAGAGCAGTACGCAGTCAGCCGCTGTTCCGTCACGTCCTGCGCGGCCTGCTTCCTGGTAGTACGCCTCGGGGCTTTTGGGCATGCTGTAATGGATAACGAAGCCTACGTTGGACTTGTCAATGCCCATTCCAAAGGCGTTTGTGGCTACCATTACCCTTGTGCGGTCGTAGATAAAATCCTCCTGGTTGCTTTTGCGCAGGCTGTCGCTTATTCCCGCGTGATATATGGAAGTCTCCACCCCCTGCTCCCTGCAGAAATTGTACACCTGCTCAGTTTGCTTTCTGGTGTTGCAGTAGATTATTCCGCTGCGGTCGGAGAAGCGCCCCAAAAGCTCTTTCAGCACTGCGGGCTTCACCCTTGTATCAGCCTTTATCACCTCAAAAAACAGATTGGGTCGGTCAAAGCCCGTCACTATTTCCATAGGGGAATTAAGCCCTAACTTTTCCTTTATATCGCTACGCACCTTATCGGTGGCAGTGGCTGTAAATGCGCTTACAATAGGTCTTTTTGGAAGCGCGTTTATAAAATCCGCGATCCTCAGATAAGAGGGTCGGAAATCCTGTCCCCACTGGCTTATACAGTGAGCCTCGTCAACTGTTATCATGGAAATTTCCGTTCGGCTGGCGAAATTCAGGAAGCTCTCGGAATCGAGCCTTTCGGGAGCCACATAAAGCAGCTTGTAAACGCCGTTTCTCGCCATTTGCAGGGTCAGCATATATTCCTCCGAGGAAAGGGAGCTGTTTAGAAAGGCAGCGGAAACGCCGTTTTGTGTAAGTGCTGCCGCCTGATCCTGCATAAGGGAGATCAGGGGAGAGATAACTAAAGTTATTCCCCTCATCATAAGGGCGGGGAGCTGGTAGCAGACGGATTTTCCCGCGCCTGTGGGCATTACCGCTAACAGATCTTTGCCGCTTAGCAGGCAGTCCACCGCCTGATCCTGTCCTTTTCTGAATTCCGAGTGTCCGAAGATGTCTTTTAAGAGCTTGTGTTTGTCCATTTATGATATTGATCCTTTTCAGAGGTATTACGATAGTCTCATTTTACCTCAAAAAGGAAACTGTGTCAAGATGCGTTAATTTAACAAAAATATCAATTACTTAAAAATTTTTAAAGAAAATATTGACAAAGAAATAGAAAGATAGTAAAATAATAACAAACAAATGTTTTATAAGATTTATACATTTGTAAAAAATTATTGTTGGAGTACAAAAAATGAAAAACCTAAAGAAAATCATTACACTCATTGCAGGTACTGCAGCTCTTTCGGCTATGGCTGTGACAGCTTCTGCCGATTATAGCCCAGCTGGAGTTGATATGCTTGAGCCCGGTTCCTATGCCCTTTCTCAAGGTGACGGGTTGGATTTGTATTTAAGGGTTACATATTAAATATGAAATATTTTATTTATGCAATAAAAACCGAGCTTTCCAATAAGGCAAGCTTTGCGGTAAATACTATCTCCACAGCTCTGGTGATCTATTTTATTCTGCAATATTTCGGCTCCTATACGGGAATATTGTCTAACAAATACGACAAAAGCCCCTACTATGTCCTTTCATCAAATATCCAAAAGGAAATATCGGATCGGGAGCTTGATAGGATCTCAGAGCTTAAGGGCTTTGAAATGGCAGAGATAAGCTGCGGCAATATCGGAGGGAATCCCTCCGGTATTTCCCTGCTCGGTATTTTGGGCAAGCCTTTGGATGCTATGATGTTTGGCGGAGAAATTGCAATAGAAAAAAACACCGACCCCAATTCCGTTTATATCCCCTATTCCTATATTACGAAGCTTGAAAAAAATGTGGGCGATGAGCTTGTTTTAAAAAAGCACAAGGAAACGGGAATATTTTTATTTGTCGGTGAAGATGAAAATAATGCTGATGATAAGGACGAGTATGAGCTTGTTTCCTTTAAAATATGCGGGACCTTCGGCGGCGGATTATCAGGCATTGAAACCTTGGCCTTTCCCGAGGCGGCTGTCCTTAAACACTTTAGACCCACAGGGATCGAAATTCGTCTCAGTGTATTTCAGCTTACCGAAGAGGAGTTTAACGCCGATTTGAAGGAAATAGAGGGCATTTTCGGCAATGTGACCAACTTAGTGGATTTTGACAAAATAATCTCAGACCAGATTTCTTCAATGAGGTGGCAGTCTGCCGTTGCTTTTGCTATCGGAATGATCTGTGTTATGTTTATGTACTCTTATATTTTGTCAAGAAGAGTCCGCAGATTTTCAATATACTCCATTTGCGGCGCTTCCAAAAGGGAAATTACTGTCATAACCGTTTTATGCTGTCTGTTTAATTATATTGTAAGCTTTTTATTGGCTTTAATTTTGGGATTTGCCGCTAATAAGCTTATTTTTGAACCCAATTTAGGCTATAATACAATGAATATCAGCTTTGAAAACGGATCGATCCTTTTCCTTTTGTTTTTAGGAGTTTATCTTATCGTAACGGTATTTTATGCGGTTGATTTCCTGAAAGACACGGCGGT
The DNA here is from genome assembly GCA_014799325.1 of Oscillospiraceae bacterium. Lineage (GTDB taxonomy): Bacteria > Bacillota > Clostridia > Oscillospirales > Ruminococcaceae > Ruminiclostridium_E. The sequence continues at coordinate 6,527 of JAAVIE010000151.1, read as the reverse complement.
TACGGTTTACAGGAGGAGTGAATGATGAAAGGTTTTCTTATTTCGGTCAAAAGACTGTGGGCAAAAAATATAGGCTCTAACATTACTGTGACGGTTATGGCTTTTCTCACCTGCTATATGATGGCTCTTTCATTTAATCAGATATATGGGTTTTACTATGAATACAACTTTTTTAAGGACTCTTCCTTAAATAATTCTCTGTTTTTTATGGGGAGGGAAGGAACCAATATTACAGATTATGAAAACGATATATTCTATACTGCCATCGATACGGGACTGAGAGACAAGCTCCTCGAATACTGTGAGAAAAAAGGGGCTATAAAAGGCGTTTACGGAATGATGGATTATTATGACGAAGCCAACAGCTGTGAAGTTTATATTTATGATGAAATAACCGCATCATATTTGGGCAAGGGCATAAGCGGAAAAGGCGATTGGATCTTCGAGAACGGTAAAACCGAAGACGGCTGTTATCCCATTGTAATACATAAGGGAGTTCGCTGGCTGCCGGATGAGGAAGCGGGGATAGACCCAGAAACCGGTGATTATCCATATAAGGAAGTTATGATGGCACAAGACGAGTTTAATATCGGTGATGTTATTGATATGGATATTAAGCTGGAATTGGAAATGAAATCTCCCGATGATACAACACCGATCAAAAATGTTAATGTAAAAGGGAAAATTGTTGGTACTGCCGAAAAAATAGAACCTTTCCGCTTTATGGTTTACGGAAGATGGGGTAATTTAATTGACACGGTGGGACAAACGTTTAGACGCTACATAGTTGATGATAATGCAATAATCTTTTTCCCTTATGACGAAGAGCTTTTTAAAGGCTATGAATTCTGCGGAAATACTGCGCTGATATACTTCAGAGACGATATTACCGAAGAAGAGATACAGGACGTTTACAGCTACGCCAAGAGCCTGGGTTATTGTCAATTAGGCAGGGATATGGTCGATATGTCCAAAAAGACGGCGGACGAGGTTTTCAGAAGTTATTTCTTTTTGCTTTATCTGTTTGTGGGACTTACCCTTATTGCCATAGTCTGTGTTTCCTTCCTGAATGTCAAAAAAGTCAAAAAGATCTTCTCGATATATTATCTTAACGGGTGCAGCTTTTTCAGATCCGTGGGAATATACCTGACATATTTTCTTTCTATGTACGGATCGGCATTTTTGCTGTTTTTGGCGGCAATGGGCATTCCATACAATATTGTTCGGAGCGAAAGCTTTGATGACGCCCAAATGTTTATCACCGACCCGAAGGTTGCACTTGCGGCACTTTTGGCGGGAATCGCCGTTTCGCTTATATCAACAGCAGTTCCCTTTTTAATTATGAAGAAAAAAACAGCTGTTCAGAACTTAAAGGAGACTTGATGTGGGAAATATAATTGAAATAAAAAAACTATCCAAAAGCTATAAAAACGGAAACGGAACATTGCTTGAAGTCCTGCAAAATATAGATTTTACCGTGGAAGAAGGAGAGCTTACGGCAATAATCGGCAAAAGCGGTTCAGGCAAATCCACCCTTTTGAATATTTTAGGCTGCGTAGACAGCTTTGACGGTGGAGAATACATTTTCTGCGGTACAAATGTTTCCAAGCTTTCGGACGGCAAAAGAGCGGCGCTGAGAGGAACTCAGATAAGCTTTGTATTTCAGGATTATGCTCTTATTGAAGAGGAAAGCGTAATGCAAAATGTATTGACCCCCATTCTCTTCAATAAGCCCTCTGATATAGGAAAGCCCAAGGAAGCGGCGATGCGGGCTATGAGCCTTGTAGGCATAGCAGAGCTTGCAAAAAAGAAGGTCAGAACTCTTTCGGGAGGACAAAAGCAAAGAACTGCCATTGCAAGAGCTATCGTAGCAAAGCCTAAGCTGATCCTGGCGGACGAACCTACGGGAGCGTTGGATACAGAAACTTCAAGATCTGTTTTAGATCTTCTGATAGATTTAAATAAGCAGGGAACCACTGTGTTAATAGTTACTCACGATGAAGAGATTGCAAAAGGTTGTAAACGAGTGGTGCGGCTGCAAGACAAAAAGATACTTGAGGCATAAAATTATAATCGGCATTATCAATAAACGAAGTTTTTTGATAATGCCGATTTAGTTTGTCAAAAATCCGTCCAACGGAAGAGTTTTCTACAAGCATATAACCTTATTGGAAATTTTCTCCCCAAAAGCCCTGTCATGCTCCACAAACAGCACCGTAGGCTTAAAATCCAGCAAAACCTCCTCGATCTGCATTCTGGAAATAACGTCGATATAGTTCATTGGTTCGTCCCATATATGCAGATGTACCTTTTCGCAAAGGCTTCTTGCGATAAGGACTTTTTTCTTTTGTCCCATGCTCATATCCTCGATTTTTCTGTCAAAGCGCAGATCCGAGAAATTCAGCTTGCTTAAGATCGCCTTAAAAAAACCGTCCTCAATATCATATTCCTTTGCATAATCCGACAGCCGTCCATGCAGATCCGATGTATCCTGCGGAACATAGGAGATCTTCAGTCCGCTGCCTATTTCGATAAGCCCATTTTTGCATAAGTTGCCTGTGGAACCTAAGATCATTTTGATAAGTGTGGATTTTCCCGAACCATTGTTTCCCTGCAGCCAGATTCGGTCGCCTCTGTTTATTTCAAAGGAAAGATCTTCAAATACGGGCGCCCGATCATAACTCACAGACAGCTTTTGTACCGTCAATAAACGCTCCGAGCGGTATTCAAGCTGTCCGATCTTCAGCTTGTCAGCGGTCTCGATGTTTTTCAGCAGCTTGGTTTTTTCCTCCAAAGCGTCCTCGCGTCTTGTTTCGATAGCCTTTGCCCTTGCCATCAGCTTTTTGGACTTTGCCCCCTGCAAGGGACGGTAGCCGCTTTTGTTATCCACCTTCATGGGATCAATGCCGATCTTGCGGGATTCCGCTTTGTCGGACCAGCGGGTAGTTTCCTTTACGGCTTTTTCAAGGTGTTTTATTTCCTTTTTGAGCTTGTTGTTTTCCGCCAGCTCAAAGCTGTCCTGCCTTTCCTTGTTTTGCAGCCATGAGGAGAAATTGCCTTTCTGTATCTGTATGTCCGACCTGTTGATAGACATTATGTGATCGATACAGCTATCTAAAAACAAGCGGTCGTGGGAAACCAGGATAAAGCCCTTTTTCCCGTTAAGATAGCGGCTTACCGACTCTCTCCCCTTTATGTCAAGGTGATTGGTGGGCTCGTCTATCAGCAGAAAGGCGTTCTCTTTCAGAAACATCGCTGCCAAAAGCGCTTTGGTCTGCTCACCCTTTGAAAGAGTGCCAAAGGGGCGGTAGAGTATTTCTTCCTCCGTTTCCAGAAGATTCAACTCCCTTGATATCTGCCAATACTGAACGTCCGGGGCTATCTGCTCGATCACTTCAAGGGTGGTGGATTCCTCGGAAGTGACCTTGTAGGGAAAATACTCAAAATCCGTTGAAGCGGAAATAACGCCTTTGTATTCGTATTCCTTCATAAGGAGCTTGAGAAAAGTGGTTTTTCCTCTGCCGTTTCGCCCTGTCAGCCCCGTTTTCCAATCGGTGTCGATACGGAATGAAACATTTTCAAAAATATTTTCATATCCTCCGTCATAAGCGAAGGTGAGGTTTGTTATATTTATTATTGACATTGTTTTTGTACCTGCCTTTTTTTTAATAAAAATACGGCTGCAAGAAAAATCTCTTACAGCCGATAAAAAGACAGTTACACAGTTTTGTTATGCCGTGATAACGCGCAATTAGCCGAAAGATGTTTTTTCTTGCAGTTTGGGCATAACAAAACAAGCGGTAACACCGCAAATTAAATTTTGCCCTGTTTTAGCAAGAAAACTTACGCATCTTTTCAGCTCCAATCTTAATAAATTGGATAAATTATATCATATTTTTTTGGAAAATGCAAGCCCTTTCTTTATATAATTTTATTTTCCTATTGTATTTACCGCAAAAATATTGTATAATATTCATAAGAAATGAAAAAAAGAACAAAAGGAAGCGCAAAGAAAAAATGAATTTTCAAATCAGAGAAATGACAAAAGAAGATTACGCCCAAGTGGCGGAAATATACGGTCAAGGCGTGGAAAGCGGCGCAGCGACCTTTCAGACCTACGTTCCCGATTATGAGGAATGGGACGGCGCTCATCTGCCCTTTTGCAGATACGTTGCTGAAACGGAGGGAAAGATCATCGGCTGGGTGGCGTTAACTCTCGGGCTTTCCAGGACACCCTACAACGGCGTTACCGAGCTTAGTATATATGTGAGAGAGGGCTACAAACGGCACGGCGCAGGCTTTGCCCTTATAGAAAAGGTCAAAGGAAGTGCGGAAAGCTTCGGCGTGTGGATGCTGGAATCCCGTATCTGCCGCCAAAACACAGGCAGCATAAAGCTCCATGAAAAATGCGGCTTCCGCATGATCGGCTACCGCGAAAGGATCGCCCAAGACAAGTTTGGTCAATGGCAGGACACGGTGGAAATGGAAATCAGGCTTTGATTTATTTACATAAACAGAAAGACAGAGGTGAAATTTGGAATTAACTCTACTGATAATTGCGGCAGTTATTTTGATCTGTATATTGGCGAACCGAATTTCGGGCAGATTCGGCGTACCTATGCTTTTGGTTTTCATAGGTGTGGGAATGCTCTTCGGCTCGGACGGAGTGTTCAAGATCCCCTTTGAGGACTATTCGCTGGCTGAAACAGGGTGCAGCATCGCCCTGATATTTATTATGTTTTACGGCGGTTTCGGAACGAACATTTATAAAGCGAAGCCTGTGGCAGTGAAGTCTATGCTCCTCTCCTCTTTCGGAGTAGTAATTACCTCCTTGCTGACGGGACTTTTCTGTCATTTCGCCTTGGGCTTTGAGCTAGTAGAGGGTATGCTTATCGGCGCCTGCCTGGGCTCCACCGATGCCGCAACGGTATTCTCCATTTTGAGGAGCAAGCGGCTTAACCTGAAATACAACACTGCCTCTCTTTTGGAGGTGGAGAGCGGAAGTAACGACCCTTTCGCCTACATGCTTACAGTAATTATGCTGTCTATTCTCAAAGGCACGGCTTCGCCGGGTGATCTTGTCCTGATGCTTTTCAAGCAGCTTATCTTCGGCGGAGTGTTTGGCTTTGGCATAGGCGTTTTAGCGTGGTTTATCCTCAAGCGCTTTAAATCCGATACTGCGGGCTTTGACTCGGTCTTTATTGTGGCAATAGCGCTGCTTGCCTACGCTGCGCCCTCCGTTATCGGCGGAAACGGCTACTTAAGCGCCTATATAGTGGGCATTTACCTCGGAAACAAGCCTATTCAGGGCAAGAGAAACCTTGTGCATTTCTTTGACGGCGTAACAGGACTGCTGCAAATGGCAGTGTTCTTTATGCTGGGACTCTTAGCTTTCCCCTCAAAGCTTCCCGAGGTACTTGTGGCAGGGGTGCTGATATCGGTGTTTATGGTGTTTATTGCCCGTCCTGTGGCGGTTTTCGGCATACTGGCTCCCTTTAAGTGCAAATTCAATCAGATGATCCTGGTTTCCTTCTCGGGCCTTAGGGGAGTTGCTTCCATAGTTTTCGCAATAATGGCTGCTGCCGCTTCAAACTTTGAGGAATACGACATTTTCCATACGGTATTTTTGGCAGTGCTTCTGTCGCTGCTGCTCCAAGGCTCCCTTATCCCCTTTGTGGCAAGAAAGGTGAAGATGATAGACAACACCAACGACGTTATGACCACCTTCAACGACTATTCAGAGGAATTGCCTGTTCAGTTTATAAAGCTCAACGTCACTGAAAGCAGCCGTTGGAGCGGAAAGCATATCAAAGACCTGGCTCTCCCTCCCGATACCCTTATCGCGCTGATAGTCAGGGACGATAAAAGGATAATCCCCAAGGGCTTTACGCAGATCAAGCCGGGGGACGTAGCGGTGCTTTGCGCCCCTGCCATAAACGACAGCGAGGGCATCAACCTCACCGAGGTGAATGTCACCAAGGAAAGCCAATACTGCGGCTTGATGCTGTCAGACTTGCCGCCTGACGACAGTCATTTGGTGGTGCTGGTAAAGAGAGGGGAAAGAGTTATTATTCCCAGGGGAAAGACTGTGTTTACCGAGGGGGATATTCTGGTTATCAATTCGGCTGAAAAAGTGTGAAAAACAGTTTTTTTTTGCTCCCGGGAAACTTGGCGCTGATTTATGGTTCTTTTAGGGAGGTTGTGCTGATTTGCGTTCTCTCAGGGAAGTTGTGCTGATTTGTGTTCTCTCAAGGAAGTTGTGCTGATTTGTGTTCTCTCAGGGAAGTTGTGCTGATTTACGTTCTCTCAGGGAAGTTGCGCTGATTTGCGTTCTCTCAAGAAAGTTGCGCTGATTTGTGTTCTCTCAAGGAAGTTGTGCTGAATTGCGTTCTCTCAAGAAAGTTGGCAGTAATTTACTGATTTAAAAAGAATTTCAAAATTCCGAAAATGAAGCTCAATGGCGCAAGCGCCAAGAGCTTCATTTTCGGAACCGGACAAAATTTTCTCCGAAAATTTTGTCCTTTTTG
>JAAVIE010000150.1 GCA_014799325.1 Oscillospiraceae bacterium | reverse complement strand
GCCAGGTCTGCAAGCTCGTCCGCGCCGATCTGCCTTGATGTGCTTTTCAGGGCGTGGACTTCAATGGTGTAATCCTTCCACTCCTGGCTGTTGAGATGCTGTTCAATAGAGACCGACTTTTTATCAATAGAAAGATAATACTCCTTAAGCACCATCCAGAAAAGGTTGTCGGATTTCAGCAGATCCATAGCCTCCTCAATATTAAGGAAAGTAATTGCGGAAGCGGATCTCCTAACTGCTCCGCTGTCGGCTTTGACGTCTTTCTTTGCCGCTTCTTCGGCCGATATGGGAATGATCTTCTCCTGGGGAAGCCACTTTTTCAGCTTGGCGTTGATGTCCTTTATATCAATAGGCTTTGCTACAAAATCGTTCATGCCCTCTGCAATAAACATCTCGCGGGTGCCTGCAATGGCGTTGGCAGTGAGCGCGATAATAGGCACATTGGCGTAATCGGGCATAAGGCGGCGTATGATGTGGGTGGTCTGCACTCCGTCCACCTCAGGCATCATGTGATCCATAAATATAAGGTCAAATTTCCGCTGTTTTATGACCTCTATAGTCTGAGCGCCGGAGGTAGCAGTGCTTATCTGCATTTTCAGCGGTTCAAGCAAGCCCTTTGCCACCGTCAGGTTTACCGCATTGTCGTCCACAATAAGAATACTTGCGTCGGGAGCGGTAAAGGAGAAATCCGATTCGCTGATAACGTCATTTCTTGTGTATTCGCTGATAAAGCCCAAAGCGGAATAGAGATTCAGATAATACACAGGCTTATGTACCACTCTTATTCTCGGCATGTCCATATTGTTGGGAGTTTTGAAAGAGCTTACCACAACGCACTGCATTTTTTCATTTTCAAGGAAATAGTCTCTGAGATCCGCAGTAAAAGCTTCCTCATCGGCTATAAGGAAGTCGTAAATGCTGTTATCCATGGTCTCCGTAACAGAAAGATCGGTGTACTCCACATTAACGCGGGTAAGATCCCTTATGATCTGCGCCTTGACATAATCGTTGTCAATAAGCAATGCAACGTGGAGATCGGGTGGAACGTCGGGTTCCGCAGAAGCGCTGCTGACGATCTTCTGCGGCATTTCTATGGTGAAGGTGCTTCCCTTTTCGTACTCGCTCTGTACGGTTATCTTACCGCCCATAAGCTCCACAAGGCTTTGGGTAATGGCAAGACCCAGACCCGTACCCTCAATATTTCTGTTGCGTTTTCCGTCCACTTGCTGGAAGGATTTAAAGATCTTGCCTATATCATCGGGCTTGATGCCTATACCCGTATCGGAGACAGCCATTTTCATCAGAACGGAATTATCGGCGCCTTTCTCCCCTGTGACCTTTAAATGCACCTCTCCCATGCTTGTAAACTTCACCGCGTTATTCAGAATATTGATGAGAACCTGCTGTATTCGGGTGTTATCACCCATAAGCATCTGAGGGATAGAGGGGTCAACGTCCATGGTGAACTCTATTTCCTTATCTCCGATACGGCTGTTTACTATGGCCGCAAGGTCGTTGAACATAGACATAGACTCGTAAACCACTTCGTTTATATCCATTTTTCCCGACTCTATTTTTGAGAAGTCAAGAATATCGTTGATAATTACCAACAGATTTTTTCCCGAAAACATTATCTGGTGGATATAGTCGCGGGCAGCAGGCGACATTTCCTCGCGCAGGGCAAGCTCTGCCATACCCAGCACCGCGTTCATAGGTGTGCGTATCTCATGGCTCATATTGGCGAGAAAGTCGGATTTGGCGCGGGCACTTTCCTCTATCTGCCTGTTTTTTATCCTCAGCTGATATCTGTCGTAGGCTATCTTTGACAAAACCTTTGCTATATCAAAAAGAGAGCGGGAGTTTGATTCCACCTCTTCCTGGGAAACCAGCTTTATTTTTTTGGCCGCCGCAAGATATTCCTCACGGTCAACGCCGAATTTGTCCGCGTCCTCTATGAGCTTTTCGCGGGGAATTTCCTTGGTTCCCACCTGACCGCCGATAAAACAGCCCACAACGTGACCTTCGATAACGATAGGCGCCGCAAAATCAATAAGTCCCGTATGGCAGTAGTAGAAAGAAGATTCGCCGTTGATATGCGCCTGGTGAGCGCCGTACTTGTCGCAAAGCTCGCAGAGAGTTCTTCCCTCGGGATTGGCTCTTATGTATTTGGTGCAGAAATCGCTGAAATTGGTGCCCTCTGTAACTGCGGTGCCGTCAGCGTCGGTAACAAGCGCCGCGTAGCCGGTAAGCCTTGAAAAGGCGTTTTGTATGGTCTGGAGCAGTTCAACGTCTATTAGATCCGTCAAGGACAGTTTTTTCTTGTCATATTCCATGATAATAACCTCTCCCGCTGTTTTTTCAATATATAATACTGGCTTTCTTGCCGGTTTCACCGCCAACTCCGCGCATTACACGGCTGATCATACTGTAAACACAGTATGATAAAGAAATAGTATAAAGCTTGTTCAGGATCTGAATGATCAAAATTTATTTTTATTTTAAAGCGTCCTCAATAGCCGCCAGCAGCTTATCCACATTGACAGGCTTCAGCAGATATCCTCTTGGGTGCAGGGAAAGGATCTCCTTTATCTTGGCGCTGTCGGAGGTGCCCGTAAGGAAGATAACGGGGATATTGCTCTTTTCCTTGTTTTCCTTGATCTTTTGGAAAACTTCAAGACCCGATTCCACAGGCATTTCGTGATCCAGCAGTATCAGATCGGCAGTCTTTGTTTCAAGGTACTTTTCCGCCATTTTGCCGTTGAGCATTGCGGTGACTTCGTACTTTTCGCTGAGAGTGGTCTTTAACAGCTTAAGCACATTTCTGTCGTCGTCCACAATAAGAATGTGCCTTCTTGCATTGGGGTCGGCGGGCTGGGAAGCGGGAGCAGCTGCGGGGGCAGAGGTATTGGAGCCTGTGAGGGCGGCAATGGACTTTTCTCTTGCCTCTTTCTGCTTTCTCTTTTCCTCTTCCTTTTTCAGCTTCTTTGCTTCCTCTAAAGCCTTCAGCTCTTCCTGGCGCGCTCTGGCTGCTCTTTCGGCTTCCTGCTGCTTCTTTTCTTCCTCAACGCGCTTTCTTATCAGGGCTTTGATATAGTTCACCGTTCTTTCCTCAACCTCGCGGGCAGAGGTGGGGCGGGTGATCTTAAGGCACTGGAAATAGGGCGCTTTTTTCTCAATGTCCTCCACATCGTCAGCGTCGCAGATTATGACAAATGCCATATCCTTGCATTTATCGTTTTCGGAGAGCTTTATAAGGCGGTTGAGAGTAGCCTCCTGTTCCTCGTCCTTGGGATACATAACAACGTAAGCATCGGGCTCGAAATATTGCAGGTGAAGTCTGATGTCGGCAGGCACGTCGGAGGTGCTGAATGCGATAAGGTCGTCGCTGGTATGACGGATAATATCGCTTGCCAGAACGGTATTACGCCCGTTGATCATGATTTTGTAGCTCATAGTTTTCCCTTTCTTACGGTAAATTCTTTTTTCGTTTATTTAAATTATTCTTAACGTTATTATAGCATTATTTTGCAGCCTTTGCAATGTCTTCAAGTTATCAAAATTCGGCATCAAAATCAGGTGTCATATCCCCGTTTTCGCAGCCTTTTTCCTGGGTAAAGCCCTCAAAGCCAAGCTCGGCGCATCTGTCAAGCACCTTTCTGTATTCAAAGGTGGTTATTTTTCGGTTTATTTCGGGGTACTCCTCCGCTCTTCCCGTGGGGAAATACTGACGCATAAGGCTGATGAGGATATTGTCCTTGTATTTTTCCAATTCGTTAAATATTTTTATGCTGTCCTTATAGCAATTTGGGAGTATCAGATGTCTTACGATAACGCCGCTTTTCATCAGACTGTTTTCGATAATGTACCTGCCTCTTTGCCTTACCATTTCTTCAAGGGCGGCGGAAGCGGCATCAAAATAATTCTTTGCTCTTGAATATTTCTCCGCAATGGCGTTATCATAATATTTTATGTCTGGGAGATATATGTCTATCAGCCCTTCAAGCATTTTTAGCGTTGAAACCTTTTCGTAGCCTCCGCAGTTGAATACTACGGGGATATTCAGCCTTGGCTTTACCCTTTCAAGGGCAATGACTATCTGCGGTACAAAGTGAGTTCCCGTAACAAGATTTATGTTATGGGCGCCTTTTTCCTGCAGATCTAAGAAAATTTTTTCAAGATCGTTAACAGATATGTCTTTTCCTTTGCCTGTGCCGCTTATCTTGTGATTCTGGCAGAAAATGCAGCCTAAATTACAGCCGGAAAAAAACACTGCGCCGCTGCCCTTGGTTCCCGATATAACAGGCTCTTCCCCAAAATGGAGCATGGCTTTGGAGACCCTCACGGTGTCCGGGGCGCCGCTTATCTTGCAATAGCCTTTATCCACAGTGCGGTCAATTCCACATTCTCTGGGGCAGATGCGGCATTTTTCCTCAATATTCGGCATATCCCAATGTCCTTACCTTTGTTTCCAGCTCTCCGACCTGGGGGTATCTGGGAGAATCGCTGACCACTGCGCCTTTCACTGCCATAAGAGAACCGATGTCATCGCACAGCGCTGCCGCCTTTTGGTATTCTGCAAGCAGCTCCGCCCTCTCCACTGCCATATCGTAGGAAGTGCGGAAATTCTCTTTGTAATACCTTGCAGGGTCTCTGCCGATGTTCATTACCTTTAAAAAGGTTTTTCCCGTCTGCTCTGCCGCGCAGTACAGCAGATATTTGCAAGCGGAGCCGGTGGCGCTGTAAGAGGTCAGCTCGGGCAGCCTGATACCCAGAAGCGCCTGCCCCATTTGCTCCAGCATAGAGCTTAACTGCCAATCGCTGCATTTTTCCAGATCTTTTCTCAAAGCGTAGGCGGAAGATGTCTTTATGTTGTCCTTAGTCCTCGCGCCGTTATTGGTAAAGCTGAAAACCTCCTCCACAGTATAAACGTCATTGAAATTCAGCCCGAAAAACGCCACGGAGTAGAGGATAACAAAGGTCAGAATGCTTTCACTATCCGAAATGCCCAGCCTGTCCTCTGCTATCTGAGTCAGATCTATATTCCTGAAATAGGTCTCCCTATTGAATCTTGTAACAAAAGCCTGATTTTTCAGATTTTCTTTCATTAAAGATCCGCCCACTTTCATATCCAGCTCGCTTTGTCTTTTAAGAGCAAGCCTGTACAAATACTTGTCAAAAATATTTTCCTTAAGAGAGGGCTCTTTCCCGACGAGATCGGAAACGCTTTCATATTTTTCCAGATCGGCAAGATCGGCGACGATCCTTTCCGGAGAGAGCATCATATAGCCGCGGCTTTGGTCAAGGGGAAAATAGTAGAGAGATTTTTTTCTGAACAGCTTGTCAATAAACTCGCAGTACATAAGCTGTTCTATCTGCTCGGGAGTGCGGGAGGAATATTTTTTCCGCGCTATCTCGCAGATAGACTTTCCGCAGTGGAAAATGCCCTCAAAAACATTCAGCTTTAAAGACTTGTAAATCTTGATCTGCTTTGCAAGAAGCGTGTTTACCGTGTGACGGGCGTAATCCGCGATCTCCTCAAAGTGCGGATCGTTAAAAGCATTCTTGCACAATTTCAGATAAGGACTTTCTTTCAAATCACAGATGATCATTTATTGTTCCCCTTTTGATTTATGAACGGTTTTTAGAAACTGTTCCAATAGGAATGGTGTGCGGATTTTCGAGCATATTTTGTTGATGGCAAGGCAAAAATCCGCAGGCGGGCTGTCGCCCGTCAAGGATTTTTAACGCAGTCAGCGGCAAAATATGCCGAAAAGACGTGCGCCAATTCCTATTGGAACAGTTTCTTATTTATCCATTTTGCCTTTCTGCATTTCATGTACTTTTTTGCATACTTTCTGCAAATAACGGTAAATTATACTGATCGCACCGCAAAGGGCTGCCGTCATTACGATCCCCTTTATCGAAGCTGCTGTAAAGGCAAATAATAAAAATGCGGCAATGCTCTGAATCCATAAACTCATCGCATTTCCGCAAATGGTTTTTTATGCGTAATAGGAACTTCCGATGCCCTCAAACAGCGATGCCCCTGCAGCTGCCATAAGAATGAGAAAAAGTATTACAAGACCTATTGCTATTGCTTCAAAGATCAGCATTGCGCGGCAGTAATTTTTCTTCGCCAAGGGAACATTGTCGCTGAATCCCCACACGAAAAGCAATATAAGGCTGATCACGCTAAGACATTGTGTAAGAAAAATGGTGGCGATCCAGTTGCCCACAGTCATCTGCTCGCCCACAGGAGCGGGAGCGGGGTAAGCCTGATATACGGGCTGCTGATAGGGCTGCTGTCCATAGTTCTGCTGGGGATAGCCCTGCTGTCCGTAAGGTGCGGGGTTCTGGCTCTGGGGAGTGGGGTTCTGAGGAGCGGTGTACTGCGCCGCTGTGTCCTCAACATACTGCATTCCGCAGCGGGGGCAGATATTCATGTGATCTTCAAATACGTTATTACAGTTTTTACAGGTTTTTGACATTTATAATTTCCTCCGTTCTCTGCATATAGGGCGGACTTTTCCGCATTATCATACATTTTAATTTTATCACATTATGGGCCTGTTGTCAACTTTTTCCTAATAAACTTCTGTTTGCTGAAAAAATTAGCATTTTGTATGCGCATTTTTTATGCTCCTAAGAAACTTGGTGCTGGCTTGGGTTCTATCAGGAAAGTTGTGCTGATTTGGGTTCTCTCAGGAAAGTTGGCGGTAATTTACTGATTTAAAAAGAATTTCAAAATTCCCGAAATACAGCTCAATGGCGCAAGCGCCAAGAGCTGTATTTCGGGAACCGGACAAAATTTTCTTCGAAAATTTTGAGACTTCCGTAGGAAGTCATATACTTCTTTGAAATTCGTGCTATCAGGAAAGTTGTGAGAGTGATGACCCGCATTATTAACCTTGTGCTATCAGGGCAGTTGTGATAGTGGAAACCCGCCTTTAAGGAAACAAGTGATAATTTTTCACCGCTTTTAGAAGTATTGTGCTGATTTTTTACGGCTCCCCCAAGAAAAAACAAGGATTGCTTTTTTGCATTCCCGATTTTTATATATCCGCATAAAGGATCTCGTTGCCATGTTCCCTGACAATACGCTCAACATCGGCAAAATCAATAAAAATAGTCGCAGTATTCTCATTGGGGTGCAGGGCAAAATTCTTCTCACCCACAAGCTCATTGTCGAAAACAACAATGATCTCGCTGTTTTCATCATTGAGAACGGCAAAGGACGAGATAGACCCGGGCTTCACCTTCAAATACTTATCAAGCCGCTGTTCGGAAGCGAAGGAAAGCCTTGTAGAGCCTATTTCCTCCGCCACTTTTTTCAGATCGGCTTTTTTATCCACCGTTGTCACCACAAGATAATGTTTGTCACCCTTGGCATTGCGGAGAAAAAGGTTTTTGCTGACCTTATAGCCCTCCCACAGATATTCTTCCTCGGGAGTAACGTCATCTCTTGAAAAAATGGCTCTGTGTTCGGCTTTTCGGTAGGTTATCCCCATTTTATCCAAGGTTTCATATACGATAGGCTGACCCGACATCACTTTTTTCTCCACTTCATGGAAATATCAAATGCCTTTACGCTGTGAGTAAGTGCGCCTAAGCTGATAATATCCACCCCTGTTTCGGCGATCTCTCTTATGTTTTCAAGAGTGACGTTTCCGCTGGCTTCAAGCTTTGCCTGTCCTGCGGTAAGCTCCACAGCCTTTTTCATATCCTCATTGCTCATATTGTCGAGCATAATGACATTTACCTTGCAGTCAAGGGCTTCCTTTACATCTTCAAGAGTACGGGCTTCAACTTCGATCTGAAGCATGTGACCTGCCTTTTCACGCAGCGCATTTACAGCTGCAGTAATACCGCCGTAAGCGTCTATGTGGTTGTCCTTAAGCATAGCCGCATCAGTGAGGTTGTAGCGGTGATTTCTTCCGCCGCCTGCCACTACGGAATATTTCTGCAATGGGCGAAGTCCAGGGAGGGTCTTTCTGGTGTCGGCTATGGAGGCTCTTGTTCCCTCCACCAAGTCAGCGCATTTTCTTGTATAGGTGGCAATGCCGCTCATGTGCTGGATAAGGTTCAGCGCAGTGCGCTCCCCTTTCAGCAAGGCAGAGGTGCTTCCCTTAAATTCGGCAACTATATCGCCTTTTTGCACTCTGTCGCCGTCCTTGAAAAGGAATTTCACTTCTATATTTTTGTCAAGAAGCTCAAAGACCCTTGCGGCGATCTCGGTGCCTGCCAGAACGCCGCTGTCCTTTGCAAGATAATAGGCTTCCGAAACATCGTCGTCGGGGATCAGCAGGTCGGTGGTGCTGTCGATATAGTTTATGTCCTCATTTAATGCGGTTTTGATCAATTCGTCAATGTAAAACTGAGGTAATTTCATTGTTGTGTTCCTTTCTTTTTTATTATCATCTGTTTTCATTTTCAAGGGGCAGGTTTTTCGGTTATGGAGCTTGGTTTTTGGGTTCCCTTTTTCGGTGCTGATTTTCCCGTTTTTTGGTGTCACTTTTTCCGTTTTTCGGTGCTGCTTTTTCCGCTTTTCGGT
>JAAVIE010000149.1 GCA_014799325.1 Oscillospiraceae bacterium | reverse complement strand
TTTTTATCTGTTTGTTCTCTCTCCTACTCAGCACTTTGACCGCCTCACTTTCTTTCCTTTATTATACCATAGCATGGTTTAATTGTCCAGAATTTGCGGGTTTGTCAACAGCGCCGAATTCGCCACCCTTTACGCCCTCATAGGCGGCAAACTGCGCAATGCAATATTCATAAGTTCTGCCTAAAATATCCTTGCTTTCCTCGGTATCGCTCATGTCCATATTTGTGAACAGATCCACTACATCACCCAAAACACGCTTTTCAAGATCTGGGCTTGCGTAATTCTTAGGCAAAACATTTTTAAGGCTCTTATTTTCCTGCTCAATCGCCCTCATAGCGTTATCAATAACAGTTCCTATTTCGGGAGTGTGAGCCGCAGCCGAAATTGTACTCCAACGGGATTCCTCAGGAACATAAAAAATATTGTCCATTAAATAAGCGTCTTTATCGTCCTCGAACCCATCGCCATCTGCAACAAGCTGATTGTACTTCTTTTCAAAGGCACTTGAAATATATCGCAGAAAAATAAGTCCTACAATAACCTTTCTATATTCGGCAGCGGGAATATGCCCCCACAAAACGCAGGCAGCATCCCATATCTGCTTTTCAAAACCTATATTTGCAGTATTCTTTTCAGACATTATTTGTACTCCTTAACCAAATTTTTACAATTTCCCATTTTATTTTAGCATAAAATCTATAAAAAATCAATATGATAACACCGTTTAAGATTTTATTCTTAGCTATGTGTAACATGAACAGTCATTGCAGTGAACATATTGAGTATATCTGATGCGTTAAAAAGAATATGAAATCTAAAAGTTTTTAGGGATTTTCAGTAAAAACTATTGATTTTCAGATACTTTTTTGGTATACTAACACTAAAGGAGAAAATACTATGATTATCAGACCACACTATTTAGATATGCTTAAAACTTACCGTGATGTGCCGCTGGTTAAAATTCTTGCCGGTGTTCGCCGCTGCGGTAAATCCACAATTTTGGAAATGCTGCAAAATGATTTGATAAAAAGCGGAGTTAGTGCCGACCATATCATCAATATGCGTTATACTTCAGAAGATTTTGATGACGGTATGACCGATAAAGACATGTATAAGAGTATCAAGGAAAAGATGACAGATAGTGAGCGTTACTACCTTCTGCTCGATGAGGTTCAGGAGGTAATGGGTTGGGAGAAAGCAGTCAACAGTCTGCTTGAAAATGCCAATACAGATATTTATGTGACAGGCTCAAACTCCAAACTGATGTCAAGTGAGATATCTACCTATCTGACGGGACGATATATTTCTATACCTGTGTTCACACTGTCATTTTCCGAATATATAGAGTTCAAAAAAGCAAGCGGACGTACTACGAAAGAATTGCTTACCGAATATATCCATAATGGCGGTTTTCCGATTGTTGCGCTGAGCAATTTTGATGAAAGCGCCGCTTATCAAATTGTTGAAGGAATATATAATTCTGTTATCACAAATGACATAACAAAACGTCACAACATTACGAACTTTGACCTGTTCAACCGTGTTGTGAAGTATGTTATTGAAAATGTGGGCAAAACTTTTTCCGCTAACGCAATAGTTAAGTTTCTGAAAAGCGAAGGACGTTCGCTCTCGGTGGAAGCCGTATATAACTATTTGGAATGGCTGGAAAAAGCCTTTGTAATTTATCGCTGCCAGAGATATGATTTGCAAGGAAAATCCGTGCTGAAAACGCAGGAAAAATTTTATCTTGCAGATGCCTCTCTTAAATACTGCATAATGGGTTTTAATCCAAAATCCGTCGCTGCAATGCTTGAAAATATCGTATACTTTGAACTTCGCAGAAAAGGGTATGATGTGTATATTGGCAAGAATGAAACAAAGGAAATAGACTTTGTAGCGGTGCGGCGTGATGAACGAATTTATGTACAGGTGTGCCGCAATCTTCCTGAGGAATCAGACCGTGAGATCGCCAATCTGCTTGAGATCAGGGATCATTATCCAAAATATGTGGTAACGCTTGATGAGCTTGCTGCCGGGAACATTAACGGTGTTAAGATTGTGTATTTGGCGGATTTTCTGTTGGCTGAGAATTATTAAGGAATGCGTAAAGTAAAAAATTTTGCTTTAAAAAACAGTAATAAAGGCTGATTTTACACTCCAAAAATGTTAAATCAGCCAATCTGTTATTTACCGCAATATGTTTTGATAGCCTCAAACACAAAACTTGCTGTACTTTCACCTCCTGCTTTATCAATATTAGCAGTAAATCTTTCATCATCAACATACATCTTTCCAAGACCGTATAAGACCTCATCAGAGCAAGCGTAGAAATTCTCGGTTATAAATTCCTGCAGTTTCTTGACCTGCGCTTGCACGTCCTCCGACTTGGGCGACTTATCACATATTTTACCAAACTCTGCAAATAATGCTATCATTTGCTCATTTATCTCTTGTGTTTCCTCATTAGTACGTCTTTTTGTTTTTTCTTCAAACTCCCTGTACTCCATCGTATGTCCATAAGAGGCTTTAGCTTCAGCTGCATATTGATCGATTTTGCTTGTATCAAATGCTGTAAAATCCATTTTATTTACTCCTATCGTTTTTATTTCACAGGCAAGATTAATCAGCTTTTCCAAATGCTCCTTTTTAAGCGTAAGCAAGGCGATTTGCTGTTCCAACGCCTTGCAACGGTCAAAATTGGGACTATCAAGAATAGATTTGATCTCTTTTAAGGGAAACTCCAACTCTCGGAACAATAAAATCTGCTGCAACCGCTCCAGCGCTGTATCGTCATACAGCCTGTAACCTGCTTCGCTGACTGTCGTAGGCTTAAGCAGTCCGATTGCGTCATAATGGTGCAGTGTGCGCACGCTGACACCTGTTAATTTGCTAACTTCATTGACCGTTCTCATAGAATTTCCCTCCCTGTGCAAATACATTATAAACTATTACGCAGCGTTAGTGTCAAGGGATTTTGCAAATTTTTTTGCTATTGTTAGTGAAAATCGTTACGGACTCAACACAATAGCTCGCCTACCAAAACGGTAGGTGAGCTAAATTCTTTTTAATATATAAAATTCCCTAAAAATTCAAAAATCCAAACTATTCTCATCAAGCAAAAACTTCTCAATGCCAATATAAAGAATCCCCTTATCATCATGCCAAGGAATAATATTATCCTTAACAACCACAATTTTTTTAAATGAATCCCTGACCCGATTGAGCGACCTTGCCTCCTGCTGACGCTTGTCCTCATCTGCAACGGTAAGTGCAGATTGGATATAATACTTCTTGCTTCCTTTATTGGCTACAAAATCGATCTCCAACTGCGCACGTTTACTCTTTTTATTTTCGTCCTTATAGCAATATTCTACCACGCCCACATCTACGCTGAAATCACGATTGCAAAGCTCGTTATAAATTATGTTTTCCATAATGTGATTTTCTTCCTGCTGACGGAAATTCAGTCTTGCATTCCGCAACCCTACATCGCTGAAATAATATTTCAACGGAGAACCTATATACTTTCTTCCTTTAACATCGTAACGTTCAGCCTTGTATATCATAAATGCGTCAATAAAAAAATCCAAATATCTGCTGACTGTATCATCGTTTATATTGACCTGATGCTCGCTTTTAAATGTCTTGGCGATTTTTCCTGCGTTGGTAAGAGAACCTACAGACGATGAAATTATATTCAGGATATCGTCAAGTACAGATTTATCGTGCAGTATTTTACTACTCTCAATAATATCGCTGATGTATATTTTGTCAAACAGCGACTGCAAATACTTTGCTTTTTCTTCATGGCCTTTTTTTTGCATTACCAAAGGAAGACCGCCGTAGGTGTAGTACTCCTGCCAAGCATCATGCTTATCGCCCTGGTATGCGTTATAAAATTCATTGAATGAAAGGGGATTTACTCTGATCTCATCACCTCTGCCCCGAAACTCGGTAAGAATATCAGAGGAAAGCATTTTTGAGTTGCTGCCTGTTACATAAAGATCAATATTGTCACGTTTCATAAGACCAAGCACTACATCAACAAACCCGACCTTGTCCTCAACGCCCTCAATATAGGGATTTTGGATAGTGACGACCTTTTGGATCTCGTCAAGAAAGACATAGTAATTCTTGCTTTCATCAGCAGTCAGGCTGCGGATATATTTGCCTAATTCAATGGGGTTGCGGTATTTGATGTTTTCATCATCGTCAAGAGCGAGGGCGATAATGCAGTCATCTTCTACTCCGATTGATTTCAAATAGTTCTTGTATATATTAAATAGCAGATAAGATTTGCCGCATCTTCTGATACCCGTGATTACCTTGACTAAGCCGTTTTCTTTTTTGCTGATCAGCTTTTCCAAGTATTTTTTTCTTTCTATCATTGGATTACCTCTTTCGGAGATTTTGCGTATTTACGCATTTTATCGGAACATATTATATCATGTTCAAATTATAAAGTCAATATTACTTTAGGAAATTTTGCGTATTCCTACTAAATTTTATAATTCAACTCTTTTCACAAAATTAAAAAGTGACAAAATTATAAAAAAGGATATTGATTTTTTGTTTAAAATGCTTTATAATTAAATTGGTATATTATAACGTTTGGCAAAATCGTCATTTAGAATTATTTGGATTAGCTGAATTTAGAGGTTGATTATATTACAATATATGCTGCTGTAGCAACAAAAGGTATGAGAAATAAATCAGATGATCAAAATACAATAATTAAGATTTCGGAACGTTGACAGCGCCCTTAATAAAGATGTTTAAGTTATATACAAAGGTGTAAGCGGAGCAGGAGAGCACTCCATTTCTTTTTGAATAAGAAACGAGGTAAAAAGATATGGCAAAGAAAAATGATGACTTTTTCGTTGAAAAGAAACCTTGGTCTGAAGTAAAGGATCAGCTACTGGGATGCTATTTAAAACCATATGTAGCAAAGATTCTACATACACATAAGCCGTTGGTGTATGTAGATTGTTTCGCTGGAAAAGGAAGGTTTGATGATGGTAAACAAGGATCACCTCTCATTGCGCTTGAAATTATGCAACAAGGGCTGATTTCATCAACTATGGACGGACATCTACAAATTGCTCCAGCATTTATTGACCTTAACTATGCGGATGACCTTCGGACAAATTTAAAAGATTATCCAGGCGTTAAAATTGTATCTGGCGCATATGAAGATACAATTGACGACTTGCTGAAAAACAAAGGCGGCTGCAATGTTTTTTTGTACATAGATCCATATGGCATCAAGGCGCTCAATTGTTCTAAATTCGATGAATTTGCAAATGGGCAATTTAACTCTGTTGAGTTACTGATCAACATGAACTCCTTCGGCTTTATTCGTGAGGGCTGCAGAGTTATGGGCAGACAATTCATGGTTGATGATGATAGTTTTTTTGATGATCTTGTTGAGTACGAGTCTACAAAGCTGGATACATCGGAAAAATCTGTGGAAACATTAAATCAAATAGCCGGAGGCGATTACTGGAAATCCATTATTGAACAATACACAAGCGGCAAGATTGACGGATATAAAGCTGAGGAGTATTTCTCAGAACAATACTGTCAAAGGTTAAGCCAATCTTATACATATGTTCTTAATATGCCTATTCGTCTAAAAAAGGGACAGCATACAAAATATAGGATGATTCATGCAACAAATCATCCTGATGGCTGTGTATTGATGGCAGACAATATTTGTAACCGTTGGGAACTTATGAAGCAACTACAAACAGGTGGTCAAATGTCGTTTTTCCAGGAGACAGTTGATAACCAGATTATTGATGAGATTAAAATTCAGAATGATGTCATAGAGCATTTTTCACAGTACTACAGTTGGACATCCCTTAATGAAGCATTGGCAGTATTTTTTGTAAAATATGGTGCTATATGCAAGTCAGGTGACATTGGTAAAATCTTGAAAAAATTAGAAAAGGACAAACGACTTGAAGTTATGAGGAAACCTAGTCTGACGAAAAAAGGTAAGCCATCAACCTTTATGACAGAAGGTCATGGTCAGACTGTATCAGTAAAGTGGGTGAAATTATGAAAGTGGCGGGATACTTAAAAAGAAAGAGTATGCTATACCAGACCGATGTTGAATATGGTGATTATACCATGAATCACGTACTCGGCTGTTCACACGGCTGCAAATATCCATGCTATGCCTTTTTGCTTAAAAAGCGATTCGGTCAGGTCAAGACGTATGAAGAGTGGTGTCGTCCGTTTCTTGTATCTAACACGCTTGATTTGCTAAATAAAGAGATCCCACGGTTAAAAGATAAGATACAGTCTGTTCAGCTTTGCTTTACTACCGATCCGTTTATGTATGGATACCCGGAAATCCGAGAAATTAGTCTTGCTGCTATACAAAGATTGAATGATGATAATATAAAATGCTGTGTTCTCACAAAAGGGCTGCTGCCGATTGAGCTAAAAGATATGTATAGTGAAAATGAATACGGAATTACGCTGATTTCTCTAGATGAAGATTATCGCAAAAAAACAGAACCCGGTGCGGCATCATATGCAGACAGGCTTGCCGCATTAAAAGCCTTGCACGATGCTGGTTGTAAGACATGGGTAAGCATTGAGCCTTATCCAACTCCGAACCTGATAAATCAAAGCCTCAAAGAGATCCTTGAAGCGGTCGGTTTTACGAACAGAATTATTTTTGGTCGAACTAATTACAACAAGACAGTCTCTGCCTATAAGGAGAATAAGCACTTTTATAACGAGTGTGCCAAAGAAGTCATAGCCTTCTGCAATGAGCATGATATCAGCTATCATATAAAAGCAAAAACACAAACAAAAGAATGAGTTGAATGACTGTGGCTTCACTACAGAATTTGATAAATCAGATCGATGAGATGCTCCGTCATGGAATTATATCTTAAAAAGAAAAACATGTATTTGTGTAATAACGATTATGACCACCCCTCATTTATCGTGTACATAGAAACCATAAACAAAATACATAGCAAATTATTTAATAAATAATCTATTTATCTTGGATTTCCTCGTATGACATAGTGTGTTCTCGTCCGCAATTTCCCCTACCTACGACCACCCCAAAATGCAAAAAACACCACCAAAATTCCCCCAATTCTAACCAAAATTCTAAAACTCCCCTTTGGTTTCCTCTTAGAACTCCCCAAAAACAAAACCCCCCCGACATCACACCCAGAGCCATTCTCTGCTACTCACCACTGCCGCAACCCTTTCAAAACCTCCCTTTCCCCCGTTCCACCAACTTCCACTATCTTCCACCACCCTCCCCCTTATTACAACCCCCTTCACTCACTCGAAATCGTTTGTGCTGTGAAAAGCACCGTGTCTTCAAATCACACCATCTGCGCCATAAAGATCCAACATCAAAAATATTATGCCCACAAAAGGCTAAACAAAGCCATTTGTGGGCATAAATCTTGTGAAAAACAGAAATACGCATCCGTAGATATTTTCGACACAAAAATGGATTCGAACCCTCCCCCTACAAAATTTTCCAGCTTGTTTTTGTATATAACGCACAAATGCCTGTGAATGAATTCTCATAAGAGAGAAGATCGTTCACAGGCTTTTTTTATTTCTCCACAAATAGATGCAGTTGTTACTAAAAAGATTTTCGGGGGATTTGAACCCTTAACAACAAAATTTTTCAATCGATTTTTGTACATATTGCTTAGAACGCCTGTGAATCAGATCACTCACAGGCGTTTTTTTATTTTGAAAATCCCAGAAGTAATTCTGTTTACATATAAAGTGAAAAGCCAATCGTCCAAAAGCGGTTGGCTTTTTTTAATTTCAGGAAAGGAGCAA
>JAAVIE010000148.1 GCA_014799325.1 Oscillospiraceae bacterium | reverse complement strand
TCCGAAAATGAAGCTCTTGGCGCTTGCGCCATTGAGCTTCATTTTCGGAATTTTGAAATTCTTTTTAAATCAGTAAATTACCGCCAACTTTTCTGAGAGAACCAAAATCAGCACAACTTTTCTGAGAGAACCAAAATCAGCACAACTTTTTTGAGAGAACCATAAATCAGCACAGCTTCCCTAAAAGATCCGTAAAAATTAGCACAAGTTTCCTGAGAGAGCCACAAATCAGCACAAGTTTCCTGAGAGAACCAAAAATCAGCACTCCATTTTTGAAAGATAAGTGAAACAATCCGTCAAAATTTTGACATCACCCAAAAAATATGGTATACTTAGAATAGGGAAATTCACATATCAGATCCCTATACATAAACTACCTACAAAAAATAATCGGAAAGGGAGCATGAAAAAGAGAACAGGAACAGAAAAGAGAAAGGAATGATCAAATGGAAAACAACTACTTCGGCAGCATACTGCCCGAGATCCGTCAGCTCACCGACCTTTGCATCAGCAACAGCGAGATAGATCCCGAGCTTTACGGAAAATACGAGGTCAAAAGAGGACTTCGCGACTTAAACGGAAAGGGCGTTCTCACAGGACTGACCAATATCTCCGATGTAAGAGCTACAAAAATAGTGGACGGACAGTCCGTTCCCGACGTAGGCAGGCTTTTTTACAGAGGGATAAATGTTGAGGATCTCATCAACGGTTTTATCAAAGACAAACGCTTCGGCTTTGAGGAAACTACCTATCTTCTGATATTCGGAAAGCTGCCCGACAAAAAAGAGCTTGACAGCTTCAAGACCCTTTTGGGCGAGCTTATGACCCTGCCCACCAACTTCATTAGAGATGTTATTATGAAAGGTCCCAGCGAGGACATGATGAATTCCCTCGCCCGCAGCGTGCTTACGCTCCACAGCTATGACGAAAACCCCAATGATGTAAGTCTTCCTAATGTTCTGAGACAGTGCCTTAAGCTTATCGCAGTATTCCCAATGCTGTCGGTTTACGGCTATCAGGCTTACAACTTTTATATAGAAAAGCAAAGTCTTTTTATCCACCAGCCCGAGCCCAACCTGTCTATTGCGGAAAATATACTGCATCTTCTGCGTTCCGACAGCAGTTATACCGATTTGGAGGCTCACGTTCTTGACCTTGCCCTGGTGCTTCACGCAGAGCATGGCGGCGGTAATAACTCTACATTTACCACCCACGTTGTTTCAAGCTCCGGCACCGATACCTTTTCCGCCATTGCCGCGGCTTTGTGTTCTTTGAAAGGTCCCAAGCACGGCGGCGCCAATCTCAAGGTCATGAGAATGTTTGAGGATCTTAAGGAGAATGTCAAGGACTGGACTGACGATGAGGAAGTGAGCAGATACCTGGAAGCCCTGCTTAATAAGGAAGCCTTTGACAAGGCGGGACTTATTTACGGTATGGGTCACGCGGTATATTCAATTTCCGACCCCAGAGCAATGGTGTTCAAGGGTTATGTGGAAAAGCTTTCCAAGGAAAAGGGTATGGAGGAGGAATACAACCTCTACGCCAAGGTGGCTGAGCTTGCCCCCAAAATTATTTCCGCAAGAAAGAAAATATACAAGGGCGTAAGTCCAAACGTGGACTTTTACAGCGGCTTTGCATACAAGATGATGGGGCTGCCTTTGGAGCTGTACACGCCCATTTTCGCAGTGTCGAGGATCAGCGGCTGGTCGGCTCACCGTATGGAGGAGCTTATCAACGTCGGCAAGATAATCCGCCCCGCTTACAGAAGTATCGGGGAAGAACAGGAATATATACCTCTTGAGGAAAGAGAATAAGAGCAAGTAAAATGACAGAATCCAAAAAGCTTACAAAAGGACTTCTTAAAGTTTTTCTGATAATATCGGAGCTTTTGCTTACGGCAATGTTTGTTCTGCCCATGTTCAGAAATGTCATAAATGTAGGAGCGATCTTCGGTTTCGGAATGTCCGCGGCATTATTGGCAATAACCCTTTTTTGGCAAAGTGTGAAAGTCCTTGTCAAAAGGATAATGGGAAATAAGGTCGGAAAGGCAGCGTTTCTTTTCCTTTGCGGAATATTCGGGCTTCTGGTGATCTACGCTTTTGTGCTGTCGGGTATCATGGCAAAAGCCGCCCTGACCTCTCCCGAAGCTCCCGATGCAGTGATAGTTTTAGGCTGCAAGGTGCAGAAAAGCGGCAATCCCAGCCTGATGCTGAGCAAAAGAATTGATGCGGCTTATGAATATCTGACGGAAAATCCAAATATAATATGCATTGTTTCCGGCGGACAAGGCTCTGACGAACCCCGATCAGAAGCAGAGGTCATGAAAGCCTGTCTTGTGGAAAAAGGAATTGACGAAAAGAGAATATTTGAAGAAAACAGATCCGAAAGCACAAGGCAGAATATAGAATTTTCCCTTGATTTGTTAAAGGAAAAGAATATAGAGGTCACCGAGGCGGCAATAGTCACCGACGGCTTTCACCAATACCGCGCGTCGCTTATCGCGGAGGAGTACGGTTTGAAACCGACAGCCGTAAACGCAGAAACACCGCCATGGTTAGTGGCGGTGTATTGGGTGAGAGAGTGGTTTGCGCTTTCTCATAGGTTTGTGTTTGGGTCGTAAGAATGTTCAATGTTAATAATGATATTTGCAGGTTAAAATAATAATATGATCATTTTCAACCTGGTATACGAGCCGATGCTCATCAGTAATGCGTCTGCTCCATTTTCCCGATAAGTCATATTTCAGCGGCTCAGGTTTTCCGATACCTTCAAATGGAGACCGTAATATATCTTTATTAAATCGTTAATTCGCTTAACTGTTTTCTTATCGTTTTTTTGCCATTCAAGGTAATCTTTCCAGCCGTTTTCGGTAAAAGAAACATTCATTCGGTTTCCTCCAAGGTAAACTCTATCAGTTTACCTTCTTCAGCTTGTCTTATGGATTCCTTTAACCACTCATAATTGTTTTTGCTGTTTCTGATGTAAAAATTTTCCATAATATTCTCATACTGAGATTGTGACATAAGAACAACATTTTCGTCATTTTCTCTGATAATTACCGCAACCTCGGAATCTTGGACAATTTTGTTGCAAACATCGTTAAAATTATTTCTTACATTATTGGAATTTGTAGCTATCATTTTAATTACCTCCTATCGCTGATAATACTATTATAGCAAAATTATAAAAGCTATTCAAGCATTTGGCATAAAATAAAAATTAAAGTTGCAAGTTATTGCAGAAAGGAAGAAATTATGAAATACTGTAAAAAATGCGGTTCCGAGAACAACGACGACAATCAGTTCTGTTACAATTGCCGCAGCGAAGAATTTACCGACCAAAAACCCCAACAGAGCGCGGCTCCTGCAAGCCCCTTCCCCTCCCCTGTGATGCCTGTTCAGGGCGGAAATCCCGTACCCCCTCAACCGCCAATGCAGGGCGTGCCTCCCGTAAATCCCAATATGCCTGCAGGACGTCCTCCCGTACCCCCTTATACTCCCGTAATGCAGCAGCCTGTTTATCAGAGACCCCAGAAAAAGCCCCTTACCATTGCGGACTTACTGACAATTTTGGGCTTTGTGGCGGCTCTTGTGGGAATGTTCTCCGCTTCTGTTATTCTCCACCCCATAGCGGCGGTATCTTCCTTATTCGGTTTTCTGAAAGGTACAAAATTCAAGCCCCTGTCGGTGGCAGGCTTTGTAATTTCCATTGTGGGCGGCTTGGTGTATATCATTCTGTCACTGCACCGCAGCGGACTTTTGCCCGATTGGGTGACCTTCGGCGCATTCCATTAAAAATAAAAAAATTTGGAGAGAGATTTATGAAAAGCAAAGTAAAATTGTTGGCAGTACTGCTTACCGCCGCAATGCTCCTGACTGCCTGCAATGATCAGGGACAGCCTGTAAACACCGCCGCCACAAGCGGTAATACTCAGAACAGTCAGGACAGCGAAAACACAAATTCCCCCGAAAGCCAAGATACAAGCGCGGAGGAAAGCAGCAAGCCCGAAGATGACCCCACCCTCGTCACCGACAAAAGCAAGTACCCCGCCGATCTGTACGGCGTCATAGGCGACAAGATCGAGGCGGACGAGATAACTGATGTACACAAGCAGGAGGACGGCAGCGACGAAGATTGGAGGACTGCAGGCTGTAACGGCTTTGTGTACCTTGCCGAGCCTACGGGCATCAACTATAACAGCATAGACAACGCCGACAGCTTCAACAGTGAGGACAACTCCTTTGAGGGCAGCCCCGAGGAATCTCCCGCCCAGTATAAACGCTATAAGGTGGGTGACGGGATATGCGGACTTACCGTAAAGGAAGCATACACATTCTTTTCCAACAAAGAATTCCCCGAGCCCTTTGATGAGCAGTATTTCAGCGGATGCACTGTCAGCTTTGAGGGAGAAAAGAAGCTGACGGGATACATAATCATTTTAAGCGAGGATCTGTACGGTATCGGCGGCACAGGAGACGTTATTTTCATTCCCGACGACGACAGCCAGACCCTGCCTGTTATGAACTACAACGCCGCAGACGCGGAAAAGGGCATTTACTCCAACATTCTGTCCTTTGCCGTTACGGTAGGTTCATTCTCATACAAAAACGAATACCGCAGCATCTCCTGCGGAAATATCGACAGCTATGAGAGCAGCTGGTTTTTGGGCGAGGAGCATAACAAGCCTATAAAGGTCAGCGTTACACTTGATGAGATCGGTATTTCTTCTTCTATTGACTGGATCACCTCCTATTCGGCTAAGATCAAGGAAATATCGTTCTGACGGAAAACTTTGAATAAAAGTATTGACTTTTTTGTCAAAAGGAAAACGACAAAGGGCTGCTCCCTATCGAAACACAAATTTAGGAATAATTTGGGGCGAGAAATATCTCGCCCCTTATTTTTCGTCCAATACTGCACTTTTTGCAGCGTTCAGCCAAAAATTTTTTATCATTTACTGAAAATTAGGTGAAAATCATTAAATATTCCGTCCTTAATCTTTACAGTGTCAAGATTTTGTGATATAATCTTATCATTGATAAGATCGGAGGAAGCTATGAAAGAAAAGTCATATCATCACGGCGACCTGCGTCGTGCTTTGATCAAAGCAGGAATAGATTATATTAAACAGGAAGGAGAAGAAGCATTATCCTTACGCAAAACTGCCGAAATATGCGGCGTAAGCAATGCTGCACCTTATGCTCATTTTAAAAACAAGGATGAGTTTATTGCCGCGATGCAGCGGTATGTTATGGATCTGTTTGCTGATGAATTGGAAAAAACCGCTGCGGAGTATAAGGACAGCCCTTCCCTGCTGCTTATGCTCGGAAAAACCTATGTAATGTTCTTTTATCAAAATCCGTTTTATTATGATTTTTTATTCTCACGCAAAAACATCAAAATAAAATTATCTCTCAGCAATGCCGATACAGATGAAAATCCGCCGTTAGCTATT
The DNA here is from genome assembly GCA_014799325.1 of Oscillospiraceae bacterium. Classification (GTDB taxonomy): domain Bacteria; phylum Bacillota; class Clostridia; order Oscillospirales; family Ruminococcaceae; genus Ruminiclostridium_E. Next base: position 23,897 of record JAAVIE010000148.1, on the reverse strand, counting down.
TTGCAGAAAACGGCTGCACGGGTCTTTCGCCAGGCAGATCTTCCCGAAAAAACAATACAGGATAAGATCATCGCCATGTGGGCTTTGGTGCACGGATTGGCTGCTATCGCTACAATGCCAAATGTTGAATATGATGATGATTGGGAAACAAGGATAGAGGAGATCATTAAGTCTATTTCATTGCCATATAAAGCTTAGGAGGGAAAAAATGAATATTTTAATACACGATCTAAGCAATGAACAATTTCGATCACTGTTTCCCGAAGCAAGCGACCGTGTCCGCGTTATTTCAGACAACGGCACAATACGGCATTGTGTCGGTTGTTTTGGCTGCTGGATAAAAACTCCCGGCAGATGCGTATTGAAGGATGGATATGACAATATGGGAGAATTGCTGTCAAGATGCGAAACACTAACCGTTATCAGCCGATGTGTTTACGGCTGTTACAGTTCTTTCGTGAAAAATGTTTTAGACCGAAGTATTCCCTGGCTGCTTCCGTTCTTCAAAACAAGAAACAACGAAACTCACCACAAAAGACGCTATCAAAACAACATGCGGCTTGCCGTGCATTTTTACGGCGAAAATATCACCGCAGAAGAAAGAGAAACAGCTAAAAAACTGGTGAAAGCAAATTGTGCCAATTTTTATGTGAGTGACTATGAGATCTCATTTTCAAATTCGGAAGACGAATTATACAAAGAGGTAACTTTTATATGAAGATCTGCATTATAAACGGAAGCCCGAAAGCAAATAACAGTACCTCGGAGCTGCTTATCGGATATTTAATGCCGTTTATCAAGGAAAACGAAATAATAACATACAGAATATCCAAAAGGGATTTTTCCGAAATACAGTTTTCACAAATACAAAACAGCGAGGCGCTTATATTTGCATTTCCTCTGTATATTGACAGTATCGATTCACACTTGCTGCGATTTCTTCTCGAGCTTGAAAAAAGGGGATTTGAAAATAAGAACATTAGCGTATATTGTATTATTAACAATGGATTTTACGAGGGTCGGCAAAATCAAACAGCTGCCGATATAATGAAAAACTGGTGTGAAGCTGTCGGTCTGACTTACGGTCAAACGCTTGGCGTCGGGGCAGGAGAGATGCTTCCGTTTCTCAAGGATATACCGTTAGGGCACGGACCCAATAAGAATATCGGAATTGCCTTTCAAAAGCTGAGCCGCAATATACTGTCCTTAAGCCAAGGGAAGGACTTATTCGTTTCGCCGAATTGGCCGCGGTTCCTTTGGAAAATACAGTCCTCCTTGGATTTTTGGTATCCGCAGGCAAAAAAGAACGGATTAAAAAGAAAAGAATTGAAAGATAGGATAAATTATTAACAGCTTGCAAAAGCCTCCAACAGGTCGGTTCTTCTACAAGCTGAATCCGCTCAGACGTCTGTCCGAGCGGATTTTTCAGTGTAATTTTTATACTAATCTTCGGTTAAAAGTAGACAAATTATTTGCGAGGATATTTTGTGTTCTGCAAGGAAGAGGACGACAGCAGGCTGACGCCTGCCGAGGACGATGACGCAGCAGAACGCAAAATAGACCGCAAAGAATGTCTACTTTTAATCGAAGGTTAGTGTTAATACTTCCTGTAATAAATTTAAGAAAACTGGACTGCTGTTATCAAAGCACCGTCAATGCCTAACATCAACCTCTCCCGCCAGCACCTTCTTATAATCCTCATAATTCTCCCTGAGCAATCTCGGCGTATCCAACTCATAAGGGCATTTTGTCCTGCACTGTCCACAGTTCAGGCAACCCTCTATCTGCTTCATATTCTTCTGCCATGTCTCGGACAGCCATGCGTCGGAGGGCGCTCTTCTCAGCATAAGTGACATTCTTGCGCAGTTATTGATCTGTATTCCCGCAGGGCAGGGCATACAATATCCGCAGCCGCGGCAGAAATCACCCCCAAGCTGTTCCTTGTCCGCATTTATGATATTTCTGATCTCCCTGGTCATCTTGGGTGCGTCCTTCATATAAGAGATCCACTCTTCAAGCTCACTTTCTCTTTGTATGCCCCAGATAGGAAGCACATTATCATACTGCGCTATAAAAGCAAATGCCGCCCTTGAATCGGTTATCATTCCGCCGCCCAGTGCTTTCATAGCGATAAAGCCCATGTTATGCTTTTTACATTTATCTGCAAGAGCAAGCTCTCTTTCCGAGGACAGATAGCTGAAAGGGAACTGCAAGGTCTCATACAGCCCCGACTCTATACACTCCTCCGCCACGCCTATCTTATGGGCGGTAAGTCCGATATGACGTATCAGTCCCTGGCGCTTGAAGTCCTCCATAAGCTCATACATACCCGTACCGTCACCCGGCTTGAAGCACTTTCCTGCGCAATGGAACTGGTAAATGTCTATATAGTCGGTTTTCAGTGTCTTGAGAGAGGTCTCAAGCTGCACTTTCATATCCTCTGTATTCTGCGCCATAGTTTTGGTGGCGATAAAAATATTCTTCCTCACATCGGATAATGCAAGCCCGATCTTCTCCTCACTGTCGGAATAGGCTCTTGCGGTATCGAAAAAGGTAAATCCGCCCTCATAGGCTCTTTGCAGGATCGCAACGGAGCGCTCTATGGTATCTCTCTGCAAAGGCAGTGCGCCGAAAGCATTTTGGGGTGTGGTTATATTGGTACTGCCAAGGGTTACTGTTTTCATTTATAAAATCTCCTTTTCTAAAAAATTTCAAAACAGCAGTACGAATTAAATCTTTGCAAAAGCGCCCTTGATCTGCTCATAATAAGCGTCATACTCCTCCAGCTCTTTACTGTACCGCCCAAACTCCTCGAAAAGCTTAGTCATAGTCTCGTCGGTGATCCTGATGCTCTCGTCATATTTCTGTATGATCTGCTTCTTCTTAGCTCTGTTGGACAGCAGCTTAAATACGCCGAATCCCACGCCGCCTACAGCAAGCGCCAAAAGCCAATAGCCCGCGAAAAAGCTGCCAACGACCGCCGCCGCACCTATTCCAAAGCCTACAATAGCCGGCCACGCCTTAATTGCGGAAAGCTCGGTATTCTTCTTTTCGTTATAAAATGCGCCTATTTTCTTATGCTCCTCGTCCTCCCGCTTAAAGTCAGCCACGGTGGAGTAATCGCCCAAGGTCACGGAAAAGCTGTGCTTTATCCTCGCCCTGTATTCCTCCGCATGAGCTTCCGCAGCCTTTTCCTGCAATGACTTTGTGAGAGTGAACATACTAAGCCGTATCTGCCCGTTGACCTCCTCCAAATCACGTTCGTAGATCCAGTCTATCATTTCTCCTATCAGATTGAGGTCGGCGGCTTTTTTGGTGCGTTCCGCTTCAAACTGCTTTTTCGCCTTTTCGACATCTCCCTCAAGCCTGATAACAAGCTCGTTGTAGGCGATCTCCTCATATACCTCTTTTTCCGCCTTGTTGGGGGATTCTATAAGCTCGTCTATATAATTTTTCAGGAAAGTATTTTTCTGCTCCTCGGGCACATTGGCGGTTTTCAGAATAAATTCCAGAATTACTTTGTTGTTTTTCGCCTGCATCATTACAGAATACAGCCTGTCAAACTCGCTGCAGTGCTTTTTTAACAGCGGATAGTCAAGCCTGCCCGAGGGCTGCATCTTGTCAAGATAGCCCTTGATCTGCGCCACCGCTTCTTTTTCGTCCCAGCCCGAGGCCTTCATATTGGCATCAATGACTTTCTTTATAAAAGCGGATACTTCATTTTTGGTATTCTCGTCCACATTATCCGCAAGAGTTTTGCTCACAAGGGAGAAAAGCATCAGAAAGGTTCTCTGATCGCTGCCCTTAAGCTCGCACTCCTGATAGGTGTAGAACCATTTAAGCGCTGCCTGCTCTCTGGCTGTACGTATGTTAAAGAGCATATAGAAAACCGCGCTGTTTTTCTTATCCAGCTTCACTGCCATTGAAATGGCTCGGTCTGCAAGCTCTTTATCGTCATTGCGCCACGCCATTATGCTGATAAGCACACAGGTGAGCCAGTAATCGGGGGTCTGCAGGTGCTGCACCTCCACCGATTTTGTAATAGTCTTATCACTTACCAGCTTAAAATCCAAATTATCCATTATACCCTGGACGATCTTTCTTACCGTCCTGTAATTGGAGAATTCATAATACTTTTTATTATTGCACTCACGGATCTTTTTATTGGCAAGCTCGATCTGCTTAAAGCGGGTATAGAGAGCTTCTATCTCCCCTTGTAATGCTATGGAATCAACCACCCTGCGGTGAGAGGAATTCATGGAGCTGTTGCAGCTTGACAAGGTATTTCTTATACTTGAATTATAGTCGTTTAAATTTCTGTCGGCGGTGGAAACTCCGTTAGCGATTATAGATAATTCTGTCCGTAACTCGCTGTTGATCCTCCGAGCGTTGCTAAGCTCCCTTTCAAGAGAATCAAGCTCGCTCTGCAAAGCATAATTACTCATATTATCTTCCTCCTTTCGGTGCGCCCGACGCGGCAGCTGCTCTTTCCATACCCCATTTTCTGATCTTTTCCACCATATCGGGGTTATTTTTTGATATGGGAACTACTTCCTTGAATTTTTTCACAATATTCTCAAAGGTTATAGCCTGCTGTCCCTCTGTCAGAGCGACCTGCGCAATATCCTTGACAGCGTATTCTATATCGGAATAGGAAAAGCCCTCCGATATTGCCACAAGCTCTCCCGTTTCTTCCTCGCTCAATTCCATTAAAAGCGATCTTCCTGCATATTGGGAAATAACGTCCTTTCGCTCCTCCTCGTCGGGAAGGTCTATAAAGAAAATTTCCGAAAACCGCCCCTTGCGGAACAACTCAAAAGGCAAAGCGGAAATGTCGTTGGCAGTAGCCACCAAAAACACCCTGCTTGTGGATTCCTGGAGCCAAAACAAAAACTGCCCCAGCACTCTCTTCCCCGTATCGTTGCCCGAATCGGAAACGGACAGCGCCTTTTCGATCTCGTCTACCCACACCACGCATGGGGAAACGTTGTCTATAAAGCGGAGGGCTTCCTTCATTTTCTTCTCGCTTTCCCCTACCCACTTGTCATAGACGGTGCCTATATCGAAGCGGAAAAGGGGCAGCTTCCATTCCTTGGCTGCCATTTTGGCAGAAAGGGATTTTCCGCAGCCCGGAACTCCTGCCAATAAAATGCCTTTGGGTGCGGTGAGATCCCGCTCCTTCAAAGCCTCGTCGGAGGCAAAGAAAATTTTCTTTTTTTCGGCAAGCCAGCTTTTCAGCGTTTCCAAGCCCGAAACCTTAAGCTCCCTGTCCACCTGCACCTCCTGAATGCTTGAAACAGAAGAATACAGCCTGCTTTTCTGCGCCGTCAGCCCATATATATGCTCCCTGCTCAAACGCCCCTTGCTTACCAGCTCTGCTGAAAGAATGTTCTCTATCTGAATTTCCGAAAAGCCCCTCAGCAAGGTCGCCGCCATTCTCACATCATCACTACCCCACTCAATGGAAAACCGACCGCCGAACCGTGAGATAAAGTCATTTATCTGAGCTATTCTCTCCTCCGTATCGGGATAGTCCAGCGCGGTCATCATACCGAACTGCATAAGCCTTGACCAAACGGTGTCCGCCGTGATCAGTATAAGGGTGCAGTTCTGCTCCTTGGCAAGATACAGAATGTTGAGGATCTCTCTGCTGTAAGCGTTGTCCTCCCCTATACGCTTTACGTCGCCGAAAGCAAAGGTGGAGCTTCTGTGCTTTCTGAAATTCTGCGCTATAAACCCAAGGGGGTCATTATCCGCGTCCTTTGCGCCCTCTCCATTTAAAAAACACACCTGTTTGGCATCAGTATAGTAGCCGACAGCAATATTCAGCTCCGCCCCTATCTCTCTTAAGATCCTTTCCGCTCTTTCACGCTCGGAGGAATCTATAACGATAAGGGGAGTGCGGGCTATGATATAATTTTTTATTTCCGCCTTTGCGGAAGCATAATTGCCCATAAACACACCTATTTTAAAATATATTGAAAAACAAGAATTCTAAAAATCAAAAAGCCTTTTCCGCTTTATCAGAAATAAAGCGTCCTCTAAATCGGAATTGGAATGCTCCAAAGACTGCCCATACAGAAAGGAAACGGTATCGTTCCAAAAGCCCTGCATCTGCGCTCTCACCAACTTTGACAATTCCTCCCGATATTCTTTTGGGAGAAAAGCAAGCTCCTCAAAAAACAGCGAAATTTTCACGTCCTTTTTCAGCCTGTCAAAAAGCAGGTCGTTGCTTCCCAGATCGTTAAAAATAATGCTGTCATTCATATTTTTGGTGAAGCGCCTTGTGCTGTTATTCAGCAAAGCGTTCACCGCTTCAACTATCTGCTTTTGGAGAGCGGACAGCGTTGCTTCTGTACCCGAAAAAGAGCCCGAAACCAGCGCTTCATAAGCTCCCGAAGCCGACACATTTTTCCCTTTGAGAATGTCAAGGCAGCCAAGCCACTCACTGTATGTATGGGGAGCTTTTATTTCTTCTTTTTCAAGCAAGGCTATTGCTTGTGAAGCCTTTGCCTCCTCCTTTTCAAGCAGCCCTATCATTTAAGGAAGCTGTATGGAGGTTCAAGGCTCCAGTCAGGCAGCTTCTTGCTCATTTCGTTGAGCCTTTCATCGGAAAAATCAACGCTGCCGCCATTGGGCGAACCGAAGTTCTCGCGTATACGCTGTTCCATCATCTGCTCAAATTCAAACTCCTGATTGTTGTTTTCGTTGCTCATGGATATATCTCCTTCTTATTTTAAAGTGATCGGATCTTACAAACTTAATTATTTTTTTAAAGCAATCGGATCTTTCAGAAACCCAATAATTCAATTTTAAAGAAATTCCACCGCACTCAAAAGCTCGTCTTTCTTACTGCGCTTTTCTTCATAATAACGCCTGAACTCCGTTATCTCGTCCATGCAGGCGTTTAAATTCTGTACGGCAGTCTCAATTCTCTTGCGGTAAGCCTTCTGCGCGCTCAATACTCTGAATACAAGAAAAGCGGCGGAAAGCCCCGTAGCTATCAGCGCATACAATGTCACAAAGGCAAGCCCCGCAGACACTATCAGCAAAATTGCCGCCAAAATATTGGGGGTATTGACATACATATTCTGAAATTTGTTGTTCTCAAAATAGTTTTTCAGACTTTCAAGCTGCTGCGGCTGATCGGTACCGTTGCTTATTCCCTCCCAGCTGTCTATCCTCAAATGATAATCGTTTGGGAAGTCCTCCTGTGTTTTGGCGTCAAAGTTAGCCACCGCTTTTTTGAACCAGCCCTTTGTATTCTGAAAACCGAACTTTCTTACCTGAATATCGGTCTCGTTGTTGTCGTCATATATAGCCCACTTGATCATCTGCTTGCCGATATTGAAATTGTCGCCCTCCAGCTCCTCCATTGCCTGATACTGCGCTTCCGCCTGCTCGATAACACCGCCGTTCTCCACGATACAGCGGTAATATTCCTGCTGCTTTTTCAGCTCCAGCTCCTCTCCGTCGTAGTTGGAGATAAGGTTCATCAGAATGGCGTCTATCCTGCTTTTGTAATTGCTGCTGTCTTGGGGTTCTCCCTCAACGTCAAGAGACTTTACAAACTTCAGCAGTACCTCGAATTTGGAAACCTCTTTGTAGGACTTTTCCACCTCGCCCGCATTGACGCAGAATTGCAGAACAGACTGATAGCTGAAGCTGACAGGGGCTTTCAGGTTCTTTATGTAAGCCTCGTAAGCATTAAGCAGCTCATTTGAGATCTGCTCGTTATCATTGATTACGGAAACCCATTTGTCGATAAGTTCAATGACCTCCTGTTCCAGCTCCTTGTCCTTGCCGAAAATGCCGTTCAGAAAGGCTTGAAGCAAGATAGCAGTCTCTTGCTGTAACATTGTGGGGTCAAGGGTGCGGAAATACTCATAAAACCACTTCTTTGCCGCTTCTGTCCTGCCAAACCTCAAATTCATAAGACAGAAGAAAAGGGTGGTTTTGATAGCGTCCTTTCTTCCGCTTTCCGCCAGGGCATTTTTGGCTACCTCGGGGAAATTGTTGACCCAGGCGGTAATGGCGATAAGGGCGTAGGAAAGCCAGTATCGAGAGCTTGTGATCCACAGCTCCTCCGACAGCTCCTGAATGGTCTTATTCCGCACAAGGTTGATGTCGAAATCCCTTATAACGCCCATGACCGTGCGGCGAATGGCGATATGATTGCTGAATTGCTCCTTGATTATCTGATCTATTCTCAGAATATTCTCGTGAGCGATCTGCGATTCCTCGCTGTGGAGCATTTCTGTCTTGAATTTTTCAATATTTGCGTAGATCTGATCGGTAGTAGCCTGTATATTTGCGGTGGAAGCGTTTACATCGTTGACTTTTACGTTTACACGGGATTTAAAGGAATTTATAGTTTCGTTCAGGCTGCTTATGGCTTGTGATGCGTTTGACATTATTTACTTTCCCTCCCTATCAAAATCTTTCTATTGCGTTAAGCAGATCCGCATTTCGCGCGTCGGCTTCCTTATAAGCCGTCCGCCACTGCGCCAGCTCTTCCAAGGTTTGTTTTAACAAAAGCTTGCTCTTACGCTTTTTCTCTTTCAAGATCTTTCCAAGATCCACGATCCTGCGCCAGAGCAAAAAGCTTCCCGCCAAACCTGTCAATATTCCGATAGTCATAATTACGGGCGAGAAATACAAAAACAGGATCAGCAATAAAATAAGCGCCACTCCGCACATTCCCCCGCAGATAAGGACTTGTCTGTCTTTGAAAATGCGTTTCAGCTTATTCTTATCGTAGAATTTATCCAATACCTTTTCCGACTCATTGTAGCCATTCTCGTCACACACTATCTTACATTCGTCAATGTCAAAGGTGTAATTGCCTCTTTCCCTCTCTCTGTACCTTTCGGGGAACTGCTCAAAGCCTTTCTTTATAGGCTCTTTCATTAAGCTTATGGCGAATCTTTTTACCGACACGTCGGTCTGACTTGTATCGGGAGCGAAAGCCCAATCCAGCATCAGGTCGCCCAGATCTTTCTTTTTGTTGTAGTCCTTATACATGGCCTCATAGCTTGCCTGTGCGGACTCCACGTCGCCCTTGGCGTTTATGACAGCCTCGTTATACTTGATCTTTTGGACTATATTGAACTCGTCCTCGTCATAGTCGTTTACAAGAGAGTAGAGGACATTTTCTATCCTTTGGGGAAGCTCCTTGTCCTCGGTGATCTCCTGTTCCGCTACGGAGTTGTAGTACTTGGCGATCTCGGTGTTTTTCTCCGCGGTGGAAAGCAGCTCCTTCATCTCCTCATACTGGGCGCAGTTTCTGCGCAGCAGGGTGTATTCGTGGGAGGTCTTATGTACATACATTTCACTGAAGTCAATGGCTTTTTTGGTGAACTTTTTGGCGAAGTCAACGGTGGTGACCTCCACTTGTGAAAGCATATTTTTAAAGCTGTCCGAAACCGTTTTCTGAAACTGCTCGTCAGCTCCGAAGGCTCCAAACAAGTAGGCTTGCAGAAGATACTGCCACTCATCACCAAGGTTGTTTACGTCCGCGCGGTCAAGGAAATTCACATACCATTTTTTGGCAGCCTCAATTCTATTGAACCGCAGATTTATCAGCAAAAAGAAAAGGCAGGAGTTGAAATAGTTTATGGAAAGGCTCTTATTAAGCGCCCTCTCTGCCGCTTCTCTTTCATCACTTGCCCACAGCATAACGGCGGAAATGCTGTATGCAAGCCAGTATTCGGTATTCTGCAAATACGCCTTTTCCACCTTTTTGCGGGCGGTCTCGCTTGAAATTATATTAGTGTCCAAGCCAATAACATAACCCAAGGAAATTCTCCTAAGCTCATTATAGTAGGAAAATCTCCTGAAATATTCGTCATTGTACTGGGTCATGTTTTTGGAAGCTGTGGAAATATTCTTAAAGGAAAAATACTGCAAGGTCAGCTCGTTCAGCGCCTGGTACACTTCCTTTGTGCTTATGTCAGCCGTATCCGTATGCTCGGACAGACCGCTCATAATGCCGTATACCTCGTTGCCCATTGAGGTGCAGTTATTTATCAGAACGCTGATGCTTTTTATGGCGTTTTTCAGCTCTGCGTCAAGCTCTATGTTTTCGAGGTTAGTACGTTCAAGCTGTGCGGAAACGCGCGCTATCTCCGCTCTCAGCCGAGCCGCTTCCGCCTGTTCACGAAGTTCATCATCTGTCATAACGGCGTACCCCCTTTTTGATATATATTTTTAAAATTAAAACAGCGCGGTATATACCTTATACCTTTCGCATATTGCGTTGGAAACTCCGCTTAATCTATCCTTATTGGCAAGGACATATTTTTTCAGCTTCATACTGCTGCCCGAAACAACGATCTCACTGTTGAGCTTTATTTTATGCCCGGTTACAAAATAATCCAATATCTCAAAGGCAAGCTCTGGGGAATCCGTTGTTGTCAGCACATAAGCCTGCGCCAACCCGCAGTCTATCTGATTGCCCAAATGTACCACCCTGCTTCTTACCGAAGAAAGGCTTACCCCCGAATGCTCGATTATAGTCTGCAAATTAGCCCTTTTGTTGGCTTCCCTGTCCTTCATTTCAAGGAGATATTTTTCAATTCCTTTGGCAGTGAAGGTACTGCTTGGAGAAAATATAAGGGAAAACAGCTCGGAGCTGAACTGCGAGGGCGGCGTTCTTTCAAGATATGTATTGGCAGCGTCGCCTCTTAATTGAGAACCGTTATTTATCATTCTCTTTATGAAATTCAGCTTTGCAGGCAATTCTTCATTAGAACCGCAGATATAGTCGATAAAGGCAGCAGGATCCACCTTCAGCCCCTTTTGGGAAAGCAGATCTATGACCCTTGATCTCGTTTCGCCGCTATCCGCGCCGCTATTTATATACTTTGACAGCAGATCGTTAAAAAAGCTGATGTTCAGCCCCTTGTCAAACATTGCCGAGATAATACCGGGCTTTTCTTCGCCGTCGGCTGTGGTTTTAATAACATAGTTCTCCACTGTGGCTGTGGGAAAGGCTGTGACCTTTTCAAACAGACATTCCAGAACAGCTTTTCTCTCCGAAATGGGAGAAGTGTTATTGCAAAGGTAATTTGTGACAGCTGATTCCATAGCTTTGCTGTCCGTTTTGAACTCAAAGAATTTTTTCAGTATTTGTACCTTGTCCTCTCCCGAATACGCTTCCATATCAAGCAGGGAGATCAGCAGCTTGGCAGGAATTAGCAGATACTGTCCGCCGCGGCTAAGGCAGTCTAAAACGCACACCGCAATTTCAGCATCACCCGACCCCAAGCCGAATTCCACAAGCTTCATTACCTCGTCATCGGACAGCTTGTTTTTGCATACTGCGGAGGTCACGGCTTCCGTCTGCTCCCTGTCCGCCTTTGTCAGAACGCTGTCAATAATAAGCCCCGTGCTTATCCTCATTCCCGAATCAAGGGCGGAGACTGCCGCCGAGGCTTTGGTTCTCACCGAATCCTCCACATCGGAAAGATATTTTTCCACCACCGCCCTATCCTCGTTCTTCAGCTCTCCTGTGGAAAACAGCTTGCCAACATTGGCGCTTTTTCTGTCTCCATCGGGATATTTCATCAGAATTTCCGACAGCGCTTCCTTTACGTCAATATTATTGGTATTGGAAATAATGCCGTCTGCCATATCAAGCTTTCCGCTTTTGACAGCGTATGCGAGAAGATTCCCGTTAGCTTCCTTTGAATACACCTTTCCCGCGTCTAAAAGCTGCTCCACATAGTCGCGCCTTGCGCTGTCATTGAGGGAATCATAGACGAGTATCAGCGCGGCGTATATGTCCGCTTCCTCTAAAAACTCGTACAAGGCTTCTTCCTCGTCTGTAATGGTGTCACCTGTATTTTTCAGCAGCTCGTAATCTCTTTTAAGCTGTGAAAAAAGGTTTTTTGCATCATTTGCAGAGCAAGCGCCGGGAGTTATTGCCTTTATCATTTCAAGGGCTATTTTTGCGATAAGAGTACCCACATACCGCGAGTCTATCTTTTCGCATTCCACCACATTCCTTGCGGCGCTGTCAAGCCTGCGGTAGGCGGTATCAAGCAGGGCTTGCCGCACAACATTTTTTATTGTAAAAAGCCCGTCATACTGTTCCTCACGCTCGATCTCTGCGCCGCAGTACATACATTTCCATATCTTTTTCTCTTTGATGTACTGCAATTTTCCTGCGCATTGGGTACATTTGCGGGCTACATAGCTTACTGCCATTTAGTAAGTTCCCCTCCGTCATAATATGGCGATCGCATTATTGCTTGCCATAGTTCATTATTGATCAAAAATCACTTAGACATAGCCAACTTTTTATTGCGCTCTGCATAAAGCAGTTCAAGCTCCTTGCAAGCCTGCGCAGCTTCATCAAGTTGGTTATCGTCCAGGTAAGCTCCAAGAGCTGAAACCTGTCTGCGTATACGCTGTTCCACGCCCTCCACTGTCTCATTGGACATTGGGTCGGAATACTTTATGGTTTCGGACAGCTTGCGGAGTTTTTCCTTAAGCTCGGGATCCGAACATCTGTCTCTCATCATTTCCACATCAACAAGCACCATTTTGAGGTCTGCCACTTTTTCCTTAACATTATTGCCGATCTCCTGCACAGTGTCCCTTGCCATAAGGGAAATTATCGCCACAATAAGAAACGCCGCTAAAACGATCACTTGTATCACCAGAGCAAGTGTGAGGCTTGCCTGTTGGAAGATCATAAACAGCGCGCCGATAACGATCTCCGCGCACAGATAGTACACCGAGAAAGACGCCAGCGGAATACCGAAAAACGCCGTTTCAATGTCCGCAGTTTTAAAAGCCAAAAACATACTTACGATCTGTACCGCAAAAGCCAAGGTCATAAAGCCGTAGCTGAGCCAGAAAACATTTGAGTGATTTTTGAAGATAGTGAACACCAGCAGGTTGAACACGCCCAACAGTATCACATAAATAAGCCCTATCATTACGGTATTTTTATTTTTTAAGCCGTTATTCTTTTTCATATCGGGAATCTCCTTATATAATTTTTATTGGGAAAATCAGAACTTGTTCCAATAGGAGTGGTGTGCGGATTTTCGAGCATAATTTTGTCGATGACAAGGCGAATTTTCGCAGGCGGGCTGTCGCCCGTCAAGGATTTTTAACACACGATGTGTTAGTTATTCGCCCAAAGTCGGCGCACGGATGCGCCGACAGCAAAGCGAATGACTAACACACGATGTGTTAATTATTCGCCCAAAGTCGGCGCACGGATGCGCCGACAGCAAAGCGAATAACAAAACGCAGTCAGCGGCAAAATTTGCCGAAAAGACGTGCGCCAATCCTATTGGAACACGTTCTCAAATCTTTTCTCCGCACTCAAGACAGAATTTCGCGCCCTCGGGAAGATTTGCGCCGCACTTGGGGCAGACGTTTGAAGCAAATTTGTATCCGCATTCAAAGCAGAATTTGCCTTTTGGAACAGTCTTGCCGCAGCCTGGGCATACGATCATATTGGGGTCGGTTGTTTGGATCTTCTCACCGCAGCTAAGACAGAATTTTGCATTTTCGGGAAGCTCCGCGCCGCATTTTGGGCACACTGCCGAAGAATTTCCGGAAGCTCTTTCCGCAGCGGCGTTTTCGCTTTCGCCTTTGTTATTGAAGAAATCCGCAACGTTAACAGCCGAAGCACCATTGCCTACATGAGAGCCTGTTCCTGCCGCATTCTTGGGAGGTTTTCCTGCGGGGATATTATCGGGGTTGAGAGCGTTTCTGGCGATCTCCGCAATAGAGCCACTCATTGCGCCGCCTACCATAAAGCCGCTTACGGCGCCGCCAACGTTGCCCATGGTGCCTTGGTTGCCTGCAAATTTCTCGGCGATCATCATCTGACGTTCTTCCTGCCATGTGTAGCCCTCGATCAGGCGGCCGGATCTGCGCTCTTTGGCTTCGCTGACCTTTTTGTAGTCGTTTTCGGGAACCTCTATAGTCTCAATATTGAAATACTGTATCTTAATGCCGTATTCGTCAAAGATAGCGTCAAGGCGTTCCTTGATAACACCGCTAAGCTCGAACAAATGGGCATTCATCATGAAATAGCTCAACATGCCGTTGATCATGATCTTGGAAATGCAGTCCTTAACATGGGAGGAAATGATACCCCTGAATTTGGAAATAAGATCATCGGGATCAAACCTATCCCTGAATCCCACCATTTTCAGCATAAATTTTCTTGATTCACTGACAGATATTGACATACTTCCGTTAGCCATAACGTGCATAAAAATATCGTAAAGGGGATCTTCAAGGGCAATAGGTCCCTGTGTGCCCCAAAGCAAATCCATCTGGTGAACTTTATTGATAAAGAACACCTTGCAGGGGAAGGGAGAATCGCCCCCTGTGGGTATCTCGATGAGCTTTCTTGCAATAGGTATATTTGGTACGGAAAGAGTTCTTCTTCCCGCAGTAAACAGATCAGCCTCGTTGCCGTTTACCACCAGCAGGGCTTCGTGTGTTTCGTCTACAATAAGCTGTGATGTGGCGTTGAAATCCTCCACGGGGAATTTCCAAACGAGGGCGTCCTGTGGGCCTTCAAACTTTATCACTTCCGCAATAGCCATAATTCTTCTCCTTTTTTATTTTTATTGAAATCGTTTAAAAAACTTTGCTGATGCGATTACAAATATAGTAATATTTTAACATACTTCTGTCAAAAATGCAAGTAAAATGTCAAAACCGATCAAATAAAAAATGAGGGGCGAGATATTTCTCACTCCTCATGAAAACTATTTAAATCCAATCAGCGAATTCTCTCCAAGATATAATTTTCAACCTGATCAATATCAATTCTCTCCTGCACCATAGAATCTCTCTCACGAACAGTAACCTTATGATCCTCCTCACTGTCAAAGTCATAGGTAATGCAGAAAGGTGTACCGATCTCGTCCTGTCTGCGGTAACGCTTACCGATAGAGCCGGGCTCGTCATAGTCCACCATAAAGCTCTTAGCCAGCCTGTCATGAATTTCCAGAGCAGGGACGGACAGCTTTTTTGACAAAGGCAGAACTGCCGCCTTGATAGGCGCGATAGAGGGCTTGAAGCGAAGCACAACTCTTGTATCGTTCTTCTCCGCGTCAATAACTTCCTCGTCATAGGCTTCACAAAGGAGAGCAAGCACGGTTCTGTCAAGTCCGTAGGTGGATTCGATGATATAGGGAATGAATTTCTCATTGGTTTCGGGATCGAGATAGTCCATTTTCTGTCCGCTGTATTCCTGGTGGCGGGTAAGGTCAAAATCGGTGCGGTTGTGAGTGCCGTTGACCTCGCCCCAGCCGAAGGGGAACAAAAATTCTATATCGCAGGCAGCCTTTGCGTAGTGAGCCAGCTTTTCATGATCGTGATAGCGCAAATGCTCCTCTTTTATGCCAAGATCCATATAGAACTGCTTGCCGTACTGCTTGAAGTATTCGTACAGCTCGCCGTCGGTGCCCTCCTTGCAGAAGGTCTGGAATTCCATTTGCTCAAATTCGATAGTTCTGAAAGTGAAGTTGCCGGGAGTGATCTCGTTTCTGAACGCCTTGCCTATCTGTCCGATCGAGAAAGGCAGCTTTGCTCTCATGGTGCGCTGTACGTTGAGGAAGTTTACATATTCGCCCTGTGCATTTTCGGGGCGGAGGTAAATAACGCTCTTGCTGTCGTTGGTAACGCCTCTGTATGTCTGGAACATCAGATTGAATTCGCGTATTCCCGTATAATTGGAAGCTCCGCACTTGGGACAGGGGATCTTGTGTTCCTCGATATATTGGAACATCTCCTCCTTGCTCATTGCGTCAGGGTGAGCGTCGGGGTCAAAGCTTTCGATAAGGTTGTCGGCTCTGTGGCGCATTTTACATTCCTTACAGTCCAGAAGAGGATCGGAAAAGCTTGCAACGTGTCCCGAAGCTTCCCAAACTCTTGGGTGCATGAGAATATCAGCGTCCAGCTCGTAGCTGTTTCTTCTCTCCTGGATAAAGCGCTTTCTCCATGCGTCCTTAACTGTGTTTTTCAGTCTTGTGCCGAGAGGACCGTAATCCCAGGTGTTGGCAAGACCGCCGTAGATTTCGCTGCCTGCGTAAATGAAGCCTCTGCCCTTGCACAAGGCAACGATTTTGTCCATGGTTTTTTCTGTGTTTTCCATTATAATATCATTATATCCTTTCTGATTTATTATTTTATTCCCTGTATTTTCAAGTGAATTTCCGTATACACTCCGGAAAACAGGTCGTTGGTATCCATAGCTTTGACCTCTTGCAGAATTTTACCGTAAATTTCGTTGGCTTCCTCCTCGGTGTCTGCGCAGTAAGCCTGCTTTTCATATTCAAGCCACCGTTTTTCCATCTCAACGCCCTTTACAAGCTTAGCCTGCAGCTCTGAATATTCATCGGGAGGAACTATTGCCGCAAATTTATCCCAGACCTCGCTTACTCTGCCGCAAGCTTCAAGAAGCTGTGATCTCAGCTTTTGCAATTCCGAAAAGCTTCCCTCTGCCTTATCCTTTAAGTCGTCAATATCCTGTCTGCAGATATTCATCTCCTGCCAATAATCCTTCAGCAGCTTTTCGTATTCTTTTACGGTAAGCTTTTCCCCCACAGCCGATAAACTGCCGATATTTTCGTTATTTTCCTTCGGGTCATTGCTGCAGCCGCAAAACAGCAGCAAAGGAATCAAAAGCAGCAGTATACAAAATCCTTTTTTCATAGGCGCTCACCGAATTTCAAATCAGCCGTTATTCGTTTGTCCGTGAATTTCAAGATATAAATGGGGGAAGAGTTCGTTTACATCAGCAGCGTTTATTTCCTCCGCAATTTTATCGAAGTATTTATTCGATTCCTCCTCGGTTTTGGCATTATACCCTTTTTTTCTGTACTCCTGCCACCTTTTTTCGTCTTCAATGCTTTTTAAAAGCTTATCGTGAAGCTCCTTAAATTCCGAGGGAGGATTCAGCTTTTCAAATTCCTCAAGAGCGCGATCCATTTTTTCACAGGCAGACAACAGTTGGTCAGTTTTCTCCTTTATTTTGGCAAAATCATTCCCTGCCTCCGCAGCAATTTTTATGAACTCGCCATATCCGTCCCGATATTTCTCCCAAGCCTTATCCGCTGCCTCAACGTATTCCTCCTTTGTGAGAGGGGGTGAGCTGTCTGCGCTGTCGCAGCCGCAAAACAGCAGCATAAAAGGGATAAGGAGCAGTGCTAAAACTCTTCTGTTCATACTGATTCCCGCAAGCATTATTCAACAGTCTGTATCCAGCCCATAGTGTCGGGGATCCTGCCCCACTGAATGCCTGTAAGAGTATCGTAAAGCATCTGGCTTACCTCGCCGATCTTGCCGTTGTTTACGGTCATTTCCAAATCGCCGTATTTAAGATTTCCTATAGGGGAAATTACAGCCGCCGTGCCTGTACCGAAAGCTTCTTTCAGGTTGCCCGCCTTGTATGCTTCCACCAATTCGTCAACGGCAAGTCTTCTTTCGTTTACGGTATAGCCCTTGGAACGCAAAAGCTCAATAATAGACATACGGGTGATTCCTCCCAAAATAGAGCCCACGAGGGATGGAGTAACGACCTCATCGCCGATGATAAAGAACACGTTCATCGAGCCGACTTCTTCAACATACTTTCTTTCAACGCCGTCCAGCCACAGGGTCTGAACATAACCGTCACGCTCCGCCTCTTCCTGTCCTTTAAGGGAGATAGCGTAGTTGGCGCCTGCTTTGGTGAAGCCTGTGCCGCCCACAACTGCACGGACATATTTCTGCTCAACATAGATCTTTACAGGCTCGATTCCGTTGGGATAATATGCGCCAACAGGAGAAAGGATGATCGCAAAGATCAGATGCTTTGCGGGGTGTACGCCGATGTGAACGTCATTTGCGAAAATGTAAGGGCGGATATAAAGGGAGGTTCCCTCCTCTGTGGGGATCCAGTCCTCGTCGATCTTCACAAGGGTCTTGATCGCCTTGATAGCAAAATCCTCGTCTATTTTGGGAATGCAAAGACGATCGCAGGACACGTTCATTCTCGCCATATTCTTTTCGGGGCGGAACAGCTGTATCTTGCCCTCTGCGGTGCGGTACGCCTTCAAGCCCTCGAAAATTTCCTGTGCGTAATGGAGAACCATTGACGCGGGGTCGATCTCAAAGGGAGCATAGGGTACGATACGGGGATCGTGCCAGCCCTGCCCCTCGTCATAGTTCATAATAAACATGTGATCGGTGTAGTAATTGCCAAAGCCTAACTTTGTCTGATCGGGCTTTTGCTTTGGGGTAGTCGTTTTGGTGATTTTGATTTCCATGGTTTTTGCCGCCTTCCTTTATTTTAATAATTTTTGGGAAATAAACATAAATTTACATAATCTATTTTAATATATTTTACCATAGTAAAGATGATTTGTAAATACAACCATAAAATTTTTTCTATTTTTTATATATAGGGGATTGATTTTTGGAAGGAAATTTACTATAATGTTCGTAGCAAATTATTATGATCAAAAAGGAGCAAAAAATCAGGCAAAGAAAAAAGTTAAAGGAGACTGCCAATGAAGAAAATTACGGTCAATACCTCCGCAAAATTATCAACGGTAAGCAAGAACCTTTTCGGTCACTTTTCCGAGCATTTAGGCAGATGTATCTATGAGGGGATCTATGTGGGCGAGAACAGCTCCATTCCCAACACCAAAGGCATACGCAATGATGTCAGCGCTGCCCTGAAAGAGCTTGAAGTACCCGTTTTAAGGTGGCCCGGCGGCTGCTTTGCAGACGAGTACCACTGGATGGACGGAATAGGTCCAAAGGAAACACGCAAGAAAATGGTAAATACCCACTGGGGCGGAGTTACCGAGGACAACAGCTTCGGCACACATGAGTTTTTCGAGCTGTGCGAGCAGATAGGCTGCGAGCCTTACATAGCGGGCAACTTAGGTTCCGGCACAGTACAGGAAATGTCACAATGGGTAGAGTATATGACCTTTGGCGGCGTTTCACCTATGGCTGATCTGAGAAGAAAGAACGGACAGGATAAGCCCTGGAAGCTGAAATACTTCGGCATCGGAAACGAAAACTGGGGCTGCGGAGGAAATATGCGTCCTCAGTATTACGCCGATCTGTACAGACAGTACCAGACCTACTGCCGCAACTATGACGGAAACGAGCTGTACAAGGTAGCCTGCGGACCTAACGCAGACGACTATAACTGGACGGAGGAGCTTCTCAAAATAGTAAAGCCCTGGCACACCAAGGCAATAAGCCTGCACTACTACACCGTTCCCTCGGGCGATTGGAATCACAAGGGCGACGCGGTGGACTTTACCGATGAGGATTATTACAATACCATAAACAAGGCGCTGTACATAGACGAAATAATCACCCGTCACCTTGACATTATGTCGGTGTACGACCCCAAGCACGAGATCGGTCTTATAGTGGACGAGTGGGGCAACTGGTTCGACGTTGAAAAGGGTACCAACCCCGGTTTCCTCTATCAGCAGAATACCATGCGTGATGCAATAACTGCCGCTTTGAACCTTGACATATTCATCAAGCACAGTGACAGGATAGTTATGGCAAATATCGCCCAGGCTGTCAACGTTTTGCAGTCGGTGATCCTTACCGAGGGCGACAAAATGGTGAAAACTCCCACCTATCATATTTTTGATATGTACCGCCGTCATAAAGAGGGCGAGAGAGTGTTTACAAGCGCCGACAGCGACTCAAAAGAGGGCATTCCTTCCCTTAGTCATTCCGCAACGATCAAGGACGGCGCGCTGTCAATGATCCTTACAAATCCTCTTCTTAAGGAGGAGCAGGAGGTTGAGCTTGACCTTTGCGGCTTTGAATTCTCGTCAGTGGAGGGCGAAATAGTTTCGGCAGAGGACATTCACGCCCACAACACCTTTGAGCAAAAGGAAAATGTTACACTTAAAAAATTCAGCGATTATTCCGCAGATAAGGGCAAGCTAAAGGTAAAGCTGCCGCCTTGCTCCGTAATCGCACTGACAGTTAAATGATGACAGCCGAAAACACAATGATACCCTGCAGATGTCTCTTGAAGGAAGCAGGAGAAAAAGAGCTGGCGCAAAGCATAGCGGAATATGTAAATACCCTTAATGAGGAAATAAGGGCAGACGATGATTTATACCAAAAGCGTTTAGAGATATGCAGCGGCTGCGGAAGGCTTTTAAACGGCACCTGCCAAAAATGCGGCTGTTATGTTGAAATGAGGGCGGCAGTCAGAACCAATCACTGCCCCTCGGAGGAAAGGCTTTGGTAAAGAAATACAGAGCCTGTTTCTCAGGCAATTCGCTCATGCACAAGGAGGAAATTCAATCATGCTGAAAGCAGTAATAACCGACGCAGATATCAACGGAGGAGAGCCGAAAACCATGTCGGACTATACCCGCTACGGTTCAAGGGGAATTATCCTCAACGAGGAAAATATGTCGGGTATGATACTTATGAGAGCCAACGGCTTTTACAAGCTGCCCGGCGGCGGAATAGAGCTGGGGGAGAGGGAAAGCGACGCATTTCTTCGCGAAGTAACAGAGGGAATGGGCTTTGAAAGCTGCGATATCATAGCCGACCTTGGCACCGTAGAGGAGCATAAGGGCAAGTCGGGCTTTTCACAGTTTTCCTACGCATATCTCGGCAGAGTTCGGGGCGAGAGCAAAAAGGGCAAGTCCGGAGGCGAAAAGCTGCTGGATTTTTCCGTAAACTGGATGAGCCTGGAGGACGCAGCGGCGGTCATGAACAAGTCCCTTGAAATGTGCAGCGATTATAAAATGAGATTTTTGCTGATGAGGGATAAGGTGATTATCGATTATGTCAGAGAGATGATCGACAAGGGCGAAATTACTATTTGAGCAGTAAAAACAAAAAAGGCAGTGTTTGCGCACTGATGAACCCTTGGCGTAAGCACTCCTCAAAAGGAAAGGAATAAATAAAATGACTTATCAGGAAATCGTAGCAGCAGTTAAGGACTTATGCAAAGACGCAGATCTGGGAGATTACAAAAAGCACCTTGCCGTTGAAGTAGCTATCACAGGCGAGGGAGAGGGCGTTTTCTACATTGAAGCCAAGGACGGAAAGGTCAATGTAGAGCCTTATAATTACAACGACCGCGATGTAAGGCTTACCGCAAGCGCAGATAACTTTATCGCCATTGCTTCGGGTAAAATGGATCCCGTTGACGCATTTTTCAAGAAGAAGCTGCATATTGACGGCAGTATTGATAAGGCTTTGGAGTTTAAGAAGATCGTGGAGAAGGTCAAGAAGTAAGGCGGGTAGTTTAAAAATTAAAGGGGCTGTTTTTGCGCAGTCTCTTTTATTTTTTGTTCTAATTATAACAAAATAGCCTGCCAAAAGCTAAACTTTTGACAGACTGAACTCTGTTCAAATCCTACTGAAAACTTTGCAGGAATTTATGAAAATCTTTCACTAAATCAAAACTTTTGCAAAAATTGAAAAAATGGCTTGCCTAAAGGGTTTGAGTGCTCTATATTTCAACAAGCCAAATGCTTTTGAAAGTCCTACTGAAAGATTTGCAGAAAATCCCGCAAACCTTTCACTATACTGAAACATTTTTAAGCCACGGAAAAATCTCAACCAACACCCAACTCCTCACATTTTTCCTTGGCTAAATCATGGTTTTGAGCAAGGGCGGCTTTATACCGGCGAACAGCGCTTTCCATATCACGGTCAGTGCCGATACCTTATTACAACAAATTTAATCTCATAAAAACATATCCCTCTTCAATATTTTCCGAAAAAGCAAACCCCAGCTTTTTCCAAAATTTTTGCGCGTCTGTATTTTCCAATGCCACCGGAGCCGAAATTCTGTCTGCATTATATTCTTTTTTCAGATAACCGATACAAGCTTTTGCAGCTTGCGTTCCCAATCCCTTTTTTTGATAAGCGTCATCGATCATGAAGTTAATGATTTGATAGTTTTTCTCTCCAACATACATCGAAACAAATCCTATCATCTTATCGTCATTATAAATTGCAAAGGGCTTGGTATCTTCATAATAAACCCACGCCTCCGCTAAAGAATAAGCGACAGGATCTACAAAATCCTTATTTTCAACGCTTGCCTTTATATTGAGACATTGTTGGAAATTATCTTCGTTAATTGTCCGCAGCTCTATCAACTTTATTATCCCCCTTGATCTTTGCAAACAATCACAGTATGCTTTAATTCCTTTATTGCAGCACATAGTATGAAAAATATCGGAAGTTATGATCATCCCTATAACTCTGTTTTATAAGTCCTCTCCGCTTTCCGGCGCCCAATACCGTATATCACCCCTGCGATCATCAGATAGGGAATAAGATAAGCAAACTGCAAAACAATATCACTGAATGAGCCGTTTATTGTAAAGCAGTCAACAAGATCACCTGCAAACATACACAAGGAATGTAAAAATCCGATAGCAATAAAAATTATTGCAAATATTATTGAGTTTCTTTCTCCCGCTGACTCCGATCCGTTTTTCAGCCTTTTTATCAGACGGCATACCGCCCAAGCTGCCAGCGAGATCAGAATATAGGGAGGAAGATAAACAATATATATCCCAAATGCACTCACGCCGTGATAGGGCGAGCTCAGCTCGGTAACAAGCATAACAGTGCACTGTACAAGTCCGATCATAATAACCGCCAAGGGAAGAATAATATTTACCTTTTCGAGCAAGGTCTTTTCGCTCCACTTTTTAGAGGATCTTTCAAACCTTGCTTTTTTCCGTTCTTCCCATTGAACAGGATCAGCCTTTTTCTCCCACAGCCTGAGTATCAGTCTGCTTATTCCAAAAATTGCAAGAGCAAGCAGAGCGATAAGGCTGTACACTATCATTTCAATAATGGGGTGGCTGCCGTGAGCGCTGCAGCCGTGGCAGTATAAGGCGTGATTTGCATAGGAAGCTATGCATGGTATCAGACCAACAGCCATAATTGCCGCTACTATAATATTTGAAACTATTCTGAATATCTTCATTTGTTTTTCCTTTCTTGCAGGTGGGTTTTTTATTATTATAGCACAAGTTTGATTTTTTTCAATTACAAAACGGTTACAAATATTTATGCACGGTATTTTTTTACACCAAAAAGGCGTTCCGACAAAACGAAACGCCTTTTTATAATTAAACCCTATAAATTACTTAAGCACAACCTCAACACTATGCTCCCCAGCACCAAGATCGGGAACAACACAGCCCTCAACAGCCTTACCGTCCACGGTAACAGACTTAACGCCATGACCTGTATGGTTAGGATTCTTAACGGTAATGTTATAAACGCCGCCCCTGAACTGTCTTGAAGCTGTAAATCCGTCCCACTCCGCAGGAATGGAGGGATTAACTGCAAGTCCGTCATAGTCGGGCTTGATACCCAAAATATACTGCGAAACCGCAACAAAGTTCCAAGCCGCAGTACCTGTGAGCCAGCTATTCTTAGCCTCGCCGAATCTGGGAGCGTCCTTGCCTGCGATCATCTGCGCGTATACATAAGGCTCGGTGCGGTGCAGATCGGAGATCTCCTCATTATAAGCGGGAGCGATCTTTGAGTAATACTCAAACGCCTTGTCGCCGTGTCCCACATAGGCTTCTGCACAAATGATCCATGCGTTGTTGTGGCAGAAGATACCCGCATTCTCCTTGTATCCGGGGGGATATGTGGAAATTTCGCCGTACTCGATATAGTAATGGGTAAAGGCAGGGTTGTTCAGTACAAGACCGTGCTTGCTGTTGAGATACTTATCAATGCTTTCCAATGTCTTAAGGTCAGCGCCCTGCTCCTTGCCTATCTCAGCCATTACACAGAAGCCCTGGGGCTCAATAAAGATCTTGCCCTCCTCATTTTCATGAGAACCAACCTTGTTGCCGTTGTCGTCATAAGCACGCAAGAACCAC
>JAAVIE010000147.1 GCA_014799325.1 Oscillospiraceae bacterium | reverse complement strand
AATGAAGCTCTTGGCGCTTGCGCCATTGAGCTTCATTTTCGGAATTTTGAAATTCTTTTTAAATCAGTAAATTACCACCAAGTTCCCTGCGAGAACCCAAATTACCGCCAACTTCCCTGAGAGAACCCAAATTATCACCAAGTTCCCTGCGAGAACCAAAATTACCACCAAGTTCCCTGAGAGAACCCAAATCA
The DNA here is from genome assembly GCA_014799325.1 of Oscillospiraceae bacterium. Lineage (GTDB taxonomy): Bacteria > Bacillota > Clostridia > Oscillospirales > Ruminococcaceae > Ruminiclostridium_E. The sequence goes on along the minus strand of JAAVIE010000147.1, from coordinate 22,568 downwards.
GCACAACTTTCCTGAGAGCATAAAAATAAGGGACTGTCTTTTTTACAGCCTCTTTTTCTCTTTAAAAAGCTTGTGCGGTTAACTCTCAACATAATCAGCAAAATGCACAAAAACCTCGTTACAAAATTCCAAAATTACAACAAAACGCCATTTTGCAAAAAATCGTGAATTTTTTATAACAAAACTATTGATTTTTACTTTAAGACGTTGTAAAATTTATACTATATAATGGTGTCGGTTTTGTGAAAATATTTTTCATGGACTTTAATGTTTTAAAGTGCGAAATGCTGCTCCGACATCGATCCACGGCATAAAAACCCGTATGTTATGCCCTTTGAAGGCGTGATATAAATAAAATAAGGAGAAAAAGGAGCACTTAAATGAAGAAAAAGCAAGTGTTTAGACGCTTACTTTCCGGAGTTCTGGCTGCTGCTATGACCGTTACAGCGATAGTTGTACCTACCTCTGCTAACGAAGGCACAAAGCTGAACCTCACAGAAGTAAGCAGTGAAGGCTTTTTGACTCGTCCTACAGGGGACAAGCTGAATGAAGTCGAAGAAGAAGAAAAATATGCTGACACCGATGTTGTCCGTGTATCTATCTTCCTCGATGACGCCTCCACTATCAAAGCCGGTTTCGACATTGACACTATTGCTACCGACAAAAAGGCTATCGCTTACCGTGATACCCTGAAGGTCAAGCAGGAAATAGCTGAAAGCAAGATCGAAAAGGCAACAAGCGAAGATCTTGACGTAGTTCATAATCTGACTTTGGCGGCAAATGTAATTTCCGCTAATGTAAAGTACGGTCAGATCAAGGACATCGAAAAGATCAGCGGTGTAAAGACCGTAGTTATCGAAAATCAGTACGAGGCGGCTAAAACCGTTGAGAACCTCGCTGATGACCCCAACATGTCTACTTCTACAAACCAGATCGGTTCTAATGTAGTATGGGCTGAGGGCTACACAGGCGCAGGCTCCAAGATCGCCGTTATCGATACAGGTATCGATACAACACACGTGTCTTTTGACGAGGGCGCTTACCTCTACTCTCTGTCTTTGATCGCAGAGGAAAAGGGTATGACCCTTGACGAGTACAAGGCTACTCTCAATCTTCTCGATGCAGAATACATCGAAAAGGTTGCAGATCAGCTCAACGTAAAGATCGACGCTGACAAAGTCAATGTATCCGAAAAGATTCCTTTCGCTTACAACTATGTTGACGGCAATTACGACGTAACTCACGCAAACGACACACAGGGCGAGCATGGCTCTCACGTTGAGGGTATTGCCGCTGCCAACAAGTATATCAAGGTTTACAACAACACATACATACCCGCTATCAGTTCTGTATTGGTACAGGGTGTTGCTCCCGATGCGCAGATCATCACCATGAAGGTGTTTGGTTCAAGCGGCGGTGCTTACGATTCCGACTATATGCTGGCAATCGAAGACGCTATCGTTCTCGGCGCTGACGCTATCAACCTTTCTTTGGGTTCAGGCATGGGCGGCACTTCCAAGCACACCAATGCGGTTTATCAGGAGATCTTTGAAAATCTCTCCAAGAGCGGCGCAGTTGTTTCCATTTCCGCAGGCAACGCAGGACATTGGGCAGACAGCGCAAGCACAAGCGGTTATCTGTATGCTGATGACGTAAACGCACAGACCGACGGTTCTCCCGGATCCTACACTAATGCATTCACAGTAGCTTCCGCTGACAACATCGGCTTGACAGGCGAATACTTCACTATCGGTGAAACTCCCGTTGTTTACACTCAGACCGATTACACCAACAAGCCTTTGGCTACTCTCGCAGGCGAGCAGGAATATATTTATCTTGACGCTGTATGGAACTATGAATATGGAACTATTATCTCAGGTGGCGGTACCGAAGAAGAATGGGCTGCTATCGGCGATGCTGTAAAGGGCAAGATCGCAGTAGTTTCCAGAGGTTTGAATTCCTTCTATCAGAAGGCTGAAATTGCTGTAGCAGCAGGCGCTATCGGCGTTATCGTTTACAACAACGAGGCAGGCTCCATAAATATGGATCTGTCCGGTTACACCAAGGATGCTCCCGTTGTTTCCATTACACAGGCAGAAGGTGCTTTGTTCAAGGAAAACGGTACTATTTCCGAGGACGGAAAATATTACACAGGTACGATCAATATTGAAGCAAGCGTTGGCGCTACGATCGTCAATACAGGCTTCTCTACCATAAGCTCCTTCTCTTCCTGGGGCGTTCCCGGATCTCTAGAGCTTAAGCCCGAGATCACAGCACCCGGCGGAAATATCTATTCCGTTCACGGCTATGCTTATGATGAGCTGACCGGTGAGTATGCAGGCGGCGGCGACAGCTACGAAAATATGTCCGGTACCTCCATGGCTGCTCCTCAGATCGCAGGTATGAGCGCATTGGCTGCTCAGTACATCAGAGAAAACGGTCTTGAAGAACAGACAGGTCTTAAGGCTCGTACTCTTGCACAGAGCTTGCTTATGTCCACCGCTGTTCCTATGATGGAGGATCTCGGCGAGTTCGGCGTATACTACTACCCCGTACTTCGTCAGGGCGCAGGTCTTGCCAACATCGGAAACGTTGTTAAGGCAGAAAGCTATATCCTTATGGACGAGGACGCAAATGCAGGCGCAGCAGACGGCAAGGTAAAGGTTGAGCTTGGCGACGATCCCGACAAGAAGGGCGTTTACAGCTTTGGCTTCACCATTTACAACCTCACCGATACTGCAAAGACATACACTCTCTCCGCAGATATGTTCGCACAGTACATATTTGCTGACGAAGATGAAAATCTTTACATGGATACCTCCACAGAGTATCTGGAGGCAACAGCAGTATTTGACTGCGGTCAGACCGCTCTTGTTCCCGCAAACGGTGAGACCCATGTAACCGCTACTATCACTCTTACCGATGCAGATAGGGAATATCTTGATTATTTTGAGTCAGGTGCTTATATCGAGGGCTATGTTTACGCTTCCCCCGATTATGAATATGACTTCGACGGCGACGGCGATGTTGACGAAGACGACGGTCAGCGCTTGCTTGACTACCGTACAGGCGTTGCTACAGTGCTGTACAACGAAGATCACGCTGACTTCGACGAAGACGGCGATATCGACACCTACGACGCATACCTCTTCTTAGAACTCCTTGCAGAAGGCGAGCTCAATATCGTTGAGGGCGAGGGAATAGTTGGCACAACTCACTCTATCCCCGTATTCGGCTTCTACGGAAACTGGTCTACAGCTTCCATGTTCGATAAGGGCTCCTATGTTGATTACAACCTTGCAGGAACCGAGGACAGAACTCCTTACCTCAACAATAAGAACGTTAACGCATTTGGCGTAACTTACGGCGATGACGGTCCTTATTACCTCGGCGGCAACCTTATGTTAAAGGATCTTACTTATCACGCTGACCGTGTAGCTGTAAACAACACCAACGGCACATATCTCAGCATGGTACAGTATGCAGCTATCCGTAATGCAGCCGATTCACTGTTCACCATTGTGAACGATACAACAGGCGAAACAATTCTTGAAACCACTATGGGCGCAGTTACCGCCGCTTACTACTACACAAACGGCGGAGAATGGAGAAACACCGCTTACTCCTTCAAGCCCAACTATAATTTCAGCGGCGCTAAGGAAAATGAAAAGGTAACAATTTCCTTTGCACTTGCTCCCGAGTATTATCAGGACGCAAGAGGCAATGTTCGTTGGGAAGATGTTGATATGACCAACGCACTTACCACCACTGTTACTATCGATAATACCGCTCCTGAAATCATCAGCGCAGTTCTCAACGGTGACACTCTTACCGTTACAGCAAAGGACAATCAGTACATTTCTGCAATTGCGCTGGTAAATAAGGGCAACACCAAGACCTATGCTGCAGCCGGCTCTTCCGAAACACAGAAGGCAGGCGATGAGGTCAAGTTTGAGCTTGATGTTGCTGATGTAAGCGCAGATCAGCTCTATCTTATGGTTTATGACTACGCTTTGAACGTTACCACTTATGCTGTTCCCGGACAGTTCGGCGAAGGCACGATCGTTCCTAACGCTATTGCATTTGACGCTCAGAACAACGTATGGGTAACTTACGATCAGAAAACCGATACTCTTGCTGAACTCGAAGGAAGCAATCATACCTTCCTTGCAGCTACGATCGCAGATCACCTTGTATATGCGGTTGATGACGAGGGCACTCTTTACACAATGCCCGAAAAGGATCTCTCCGATACTACAAGAGTTTCCAACTTGTTTACACAGTTGGGCGGTCCTATCGATGTATTCGATATGGCTTATGATCCTATTACCGACAGCGTTGTTGCAATAGTTGGCGGCATTGCTGCTATATTCATTGACCCCGTTACCGGTCAGCTTTACGAAGACCTTGCATGGCTTCCCTTTGAAACAAGCACATTGGCTATCGATGACGAGGGAACATGGTACTCCATGGCAGACGGCACAAATCTGCTTTGTGCATACAACCCTCTCTTCGATGAGGAGGATTTTGACATCGTAGGCGAATTCGTTGATGAAGACGGTGACCCTCTGAAGTCCAGCACTGTATATCAGGCTATGGAATATGATCCCAACACAGGAAAGATCTATTGGGCATGGTTTGATATACTTGACTTTTTCGGATTGTTCCAGATCCCCATGTCTACTATGGTAGAGATCGACGTTAATGCAGAGGATCCCGATGAGATCTTCACAGCTTACGAAGATCATTATTTCTATCAGCTCACTTCTCTTATCTTCCCCGATAAGTCCACAGAGTCCATAACTCCCGATTGGGCAAAGCCTACTGATGATGTTACCGAAGTAATTATCAACAGCACACGTTACGTTACAATGCTCAAGGATCAGACAACTCAGCTTACCGCTGACGTTCTTCCCTGGACTGCAAAGGATAAGAGCGTTATCTGGGAATCCAGTGACGAAAAGGTCGCAACTGTTGATGAGAACGGCAAGGTTACAGCCGTTGCTCCCGGAACAGCAATTATCTTTGCTTCCGCCAACGCAGACGATGAAGTTTATGATTATATCTATGTAACTGTTGAGCTCATGGAAGTGACTATTGAGGGCGCATTGCAGGATACAGACGGCAATCCTCTGATCTTCAAGTGGGATCTTGCAAATGATGAAACCTGGTCTAAGCTTGCAGATCTGAAACCCTCTCTTGAGTCCCTGACACTTAATACCGACAACGGACATATCTATGTAATGGATTCTCAAGGATTCAATATGTATGAGATCGATCCTGAAGACGGTTCTATTGTTAATTCGGCATCAGGTGTAGGCATACCTTACTTTGACATTGCTTATAGTGAATCATTCTCCACCGCTGACGCTCCTGTGATCTTTGGTGTATACGGAGGTTATGTCCTCCAGGAAGATCCTACTAAGGATTTGGAAGCTTATGGTTGGAATTTGTCCAGCACCCTTGCTAACTACACAGGCGCAGATACCTTTATCGGTATTGTTAATATGGGAATGGATGAAGACGAAGACGGTGAGTACGAGAAGTACGGTCTGCTGGATAACACCGGTGCGCTTTGGGTGATCGGACTTTACGACGATGAAGGCGGTCCATCCCTTGCTCTGTTCTCTCTCTTCGAGAATGCAGGTCTTAATGAAGCATTCGAGGGACTTGACGAATATGATTACGGCGTATCTATGGTTATGGGCGATGACGGTTCTATCTATGTATCCGTATTCAACTTGGATGACAACCGCAACAACCTGTACCAGATCACGATCACAGGCAACACACGCGCAACAAAGTTTATCGGCTGCACCGAGGACGGCGTATGGCCTATGATGCTCGCTTCCGTAACAGCTAACAAGACCGCTGCGGCAAGTGCTGCTGATGACAATAGCTTCAGAGCGCAGCTTGATTCCGCAGAAGCAGTTACTGTTGAAAGCGGATTTGCAATTTCCGAAAAGGCTGTTGCGATCAAGGCTGAAGCAGCAGAGATCGAAAAGATCAATGTTGAAGAAGCAGAGACCGAAAAGATCAATATTGAAGAAGCTAAGGCTGCTTATGCAGAGTCTTCGCTCCTCGTACTCTCAGCAGAAGATGCTGTTGAAGATGAAGATGAGATCATCGGCGACACATCTGCAGAGATCGAAAACAACAAGGTTACCGTTGATATCGTTGCTGTTAACGAAGAAGGAGAAGCTGTCAATACAAACAACGGGCTTTTCAAGGTAACCTACAACGCTTCCAAGCTTACGCTTGTAGACAGCGAGGTAAATTCCGAATATAAATCTGTTAATGACAAGACTGTCGGCACAGTTATCATCGGATATGTGAATACCGAAGAAGCTATTAAGGCAGGCGCAGAAGCCGCTGAACTGGTATTCACCGTCAAGGAAGGCGAAGAGCTTGACAATTCCGACGTGATCATAGAACACGTGGAGGTCGGCGATGTGAACTTTGAAACAGAAGAAGACATTGAGGCACCTGTACAAAAGCCTCTGCCCGATCCTGAAGATCCCGAGGATCCCGAGAATCCTGAGAATCCCGAAGATCCTACAAATCCTGACGAATCCAGTACAGATGAATCTTCCGCTCCCGAGTACACACCCGAGAGCAGCCAGCCTGATGTAGTGGTTCCCGATGAAACAACATCAACCTCCGATGACACTACAACCGATCCTGACAGCAATACTCCCACAGGTGTTGCTATTGCCTTTGTACCCGCAGTTATTGCGGCAGCAGGCGTGATCGCAGCTAAGAAGAGAAAGAACAAGTAATTGTGATTTCAAAACAAAGGCTTTTCGTCAGTGAAAGCTGAAATAAACCGCCCCGTGCTTGATGCATGGGGTGGTTATTTTATTTTAATCAAGCAAACAGAGCGTTATGACAAAATACACAATAATCCAATTATAAAACCCCAAAATTATAACAAAATGCCATTTTGCAATAAACAGAACAGTTTTTATAACAAAAGCATTGATTTTTACTTTAAGATGATGTAAAATTTATATTGTGTAATAGTGTCTATTTTGTGAAAGGTATTTTCACAAACATTTTAGCCTTTTAAAGTGAAAATGTCACAGGACACTATATAAGCACTGCATAAATAGTATGTTATGCCACAAGGCGTGATATAAATAAAATAAGGAGTAAAAAAGGAAGCACTTATGAAGAATAAGCAAGTGTTAAGACGCTTAATTTCCGGAATTTTAGCTGCTGCCGTTGCAACTACCTCAGTAGTTGTACCTACTGCGGCAAATGACAGATTTGATCTTTCGGAAATCAGCAGCAACGGCATCTCTCTTGTTTCTCCCAGCAGGGACAAGCTTGTTGAAGAAGACCTTGGCTATGCGGACGAAGATGAAGTTCGTGTATCTATCGTTCTTGAAGATGCCTCTACGATCAGTGCCGGTTTCGATATCGAGACTATTGCTACTGATTCCAAGGCAGTCGCTTACCGTGACAGCCTGAAGGTCAATCAGCAGACAATGACCGAAAAGATCGAAAAGGCCACAAAAGAAGATCTCGACGTAGTTCATAATCTGACTTTGGCGGCAAATATCATTTCCGCTAACGTAAAGTTTGGTCAGATCAAGGCGATCGAAAAAGTCAGCGGAGTTAAGACCGTTGTAGTAGAAACAAAGTACGATCCCGCCAAGACCGTTGAGACAGATACCGACAAGCCCAACATGGTAACTTCATCTGCTCAGATAGGTTCCGGTTCCGCTTGGGCACAGGGTTACACAGGCGCAGGTTCTATCGTTGCCGTTATCGATACAGGTATCGACTCCGATCACCAGTCCTTTGACGGCGATGCGCTCATGTATTCTCTGAGACAGAATGCAAAGGTACTTGGTAAGGATGCCAAGGAGTATATCGCATCTCTTGGCCTTCTTGACGCTGCAAAGGTTGAAGCAGTTCTCGATCAGCTGAACGTTAAGATCGATCCTGCCAAGACTTACCTCAGCGAAAAGATCCCCTTTGCTTACAACTACATCGACAATGACTATGACATCACCCATGACAATGACGATCAGGGCGGTCACGGTTCTCACGTTGAGGGTATCGCAGCAGCCAACAAGTACATCAACGACGGCTACGGCGACTTCACCACAGCGCTCAGCACCACATATGTACAGGGTGTTGCTCCCGACGCGCAGATCCTCACCATGAAGGTGTTCGGCAAGGGCGGCGGAGCTTTCGACTCCGACTACATGCTGGCTATTGAGGACGCTATCGTTCTCGGCGCTGATTCTATCAACCTTTCTTTGGGTTCTGCAAACGGCGGTACTTCCAAGAATAGCAATGCTGAATATCAGAAGATCTTTGACGATCTCACCAACAGCGGTGCAGTTGTTTCTATTTCTTCAGGTAACGCAGGTCATTGGGCAGACAGCGCGTATACAGGCGGATACCTCTATGCTGATGACGTAAACACTCAGACAGACGGTACTCCCGGTTCTTTCACAAACGCTTTCACAGTTGCTTCTGTTGAAAACATCGGTACAGTAAGCCCCTACTTCATTCTTGATTCTATCGGCTTGCCTGTAGTTTACCGTGATTCCAACGTTAACAGCTATGGAGAGATTTTACCTCAGGATCCTTTCACCGCTCTTACAAACGGCGAGGACGAAGCAACTTATGAGTATGTTCTTCTTCCTATGGGTGAAGATGAGGAAGGCAATCCTACCGGCATCGGTACAGAGGAAGAGTGGGAAGCTCTTGCAGATGTTCTTGAGGGCAAGATCGCAGTTTGCGCAAGAGGTAATCTGAACTTCACCGCAAAGGCTGAAAATGCCGTTAAGTACGGTGCTATTGCAACTATCGTTTATAACAACGTGGCTGGCGAGTTCGGTATGGACTTCTCCGATTACACCTTGACAGAGCCTGCTATTTCCGTTACAAACATCTATGGTCAGTATATGCAGATCTATGGCGAGGAACAGGAAGACGGTAAGTACTATACAGGTACTATCACCGTTAAGAAGGAGCAGGGCGTATTTGAAGCTGCAGATGATAATTACATGAGCGACTTCTCCTCTTGGGGTGTTCCCGGTTCTCTCGAAATGAAGCCCGAGATCGCTGCACCCGGCGGAAACATCTACTCTGTTGACGGCGAATGGGCTGAAACAGACAAGTATGTAAGCATGTCCGGTACTTCCATGGCAGCTCCTCAGATCGCTGGTATGGCTGCAGTGGCTGCTCAGTACATAAGAGAAAATGGTCTTGATAAGAAGACAGGACTTTCTGTCCGTACTCTTGCTCAGAGCTTGCTTATGTCTACTGCAGAGCCTATGTTTGACGAATATGGCGACTACTATTCTGTATTACAGCAGGGCGCAGGTATTGCAAATATCGGCAATGTTATAAACGCAGACAGCTATATCCTTATGGACGATGACGCTAACGCAGGCGCTAAGGACGGTAAGGTAAAGGTTGAGCTTGGCGACGATCCCGCAAAGAAGGGCGTTTACGAATTCAGCTTTACTATCCACAACCTCACAAACACAGCAAAGTCTTATGATCTTAGCGCTGACTTCTTTATCCAGGCAGTTGGAAGTGACGGAGGCGCATTTGACGCTTTCATAAACGATGAAACAGAGAACCTCATTATGGCTCAGTTCACAATGGGCGTTCCTGTAAAGACCGTATTCAGCTGCGGTAATACAGCAAATGTTCCCGCAAACGGCGAGCTTAAGGTAAAGGTAACCGTTACACTTGATGATGTTACAAAGAACTACATCAACAGCAACTATGCAAACGGAACATACATTGAAGGCTTTGTATATGCTGACGGTGCAGCTCAGGGTGGCGAGATAGCTACCAATCACTCTATCCCCGTGTTGGGATTCTATGGCAACTGGTCCTCTGCTTCCATGTTCGATAAGGGCTCTTTTGAGCAGTATATGGCAGGCGATGAGAACAGAGCACCTTACATGGCAGTTATGACAGGTTCTCAGTCTCTGACCGCTAACGCATTCGGCGTGACCTACGGCGGAGTTGACGGCCCTTATCCTTTGGGCGGCAACCCCTACATTGAGGACGAGGTTTATCACTACGACCGTAACGCTGTTAACGGTGTTGACGGCACTGTATTGAGCCTTGTACAGTTTGCAGCTATCAGAAACGCTGCTGACTCCAAATTCATTGTTTACAATGAAACTACAAAGCAGACATTGGTTGAAACATCTCTCGGCGCAGTGACAGGCGCATACTATTACTCAAACGCAGGCAGATGGGTCAACTACAGCAACAGCTTTAAGCCTAACTTCGAGTTCAGCGGAGTTAACGAAGGCGACAAGCTGACTATCACATTTGCTCTTGCACCTGAATATTACATGGACGCTAACGGCAATGTTCGCTGGGAAGACGTTGATATGACCAACGCACTCACAACTACCGTTACCATTGATAACACCAAGCCTGAGATCGTTAAGGATCCCGTGCTTAAGGACAACACACTTACTGTTACTGTTAAGGATAACCAGTATATTGCTGCTGTTCTTCTTACCAACAAGAGCGGATCCAGGATCTATGCTTCTGTTGGCGCTGACGAGGACGCTAAGATCGGCGAAGAGTATACAGTTGCATTCGATGTTGACGGCATCAACGCAGACAGCCTCTACATGCGGGTTTGCGACTACGCAGGCAACATCACCACTGTTGAAATTCCCGAAAAGTTCGGCGAAGGCACAATTCTCCCCAACTTTATCGCATTTAACGTAGACCTGGGAGATAATTACTGGGTAGGATTTGACGGTCTTAACATTTCCATGTCCGATTTTGAGAAAGCTTATGATGACAGCAATTATGCTTTCAATGCTGCTACTGTAGCAGATCATATCGTATATGCTATTGATGAAGACGGACTGCTGGTAACTATGCCCGATGCAGATCTTGCCGACACTACAGAAGTTATCAACATCGGCAGCTTCTTTGATGATGAGATCATTGCTCTTGATATGGCTTACAACGAAAAGGACGGCTATATCTACGCTCTTGTCGCAGCAGTTGACGGCTACGACATCAGACCCGAAAGCTACATGATAAGATTTGACAAGCTCTACTGTGTTCCTGAGCTTGTTGGCGCAGTTCCTGAAGGTCTGTTCACACTTGCTTGCGACAAGGAAGGCAACTTCTACTCCGCAAAGCGCACCTCTTCTGAGATTTACAAGTACACCGCAGAAACTGTTGAAAACGGCGGCGAGGCTGCTCTTGCTATCGACCTCTCCGAGAAACTCGGCGAAGAGATCGCATGTGGCTACTACTCCCTCCAGACTATGGCTTGGAACGTTAACAACGACAAGCTTTACTGGGCATTTACTGACGATTGGATGTATGTTTTGTTTGAGATCGACCTCAAGACAGGCGAGGTTTATTTTAGCGACGATTACGGATATCAGATCGTTGGTTTGATCATTCCCGATAAGTCCACACCTTCCGTAACACCCGATTGGGCTAAGCCTTGCGAGGCAACAGAGATCATGATCAACGCCAATACTACAGAAATGTACAAGGGCGCAGGTCAGAGACTTACCGTTACTTATATGCCTTGGACAGCCGAGAGAGGCGAACTCGTCTGGGTATCCTCCGACGAAAGCGTTCTTACAGTTGACAGGTTCGGCAGAGTAAGAGCAGTAGGCGAAGGCAATGCTACAGTTACTGCTTACCTTAAGGATAACGAAAAAGTAAGCGATTCTGTTTCGATCACCGTTAATACTATTGAGGTAATTCTCGGCGGCGCACTGCAGGATGAAGACGGCAATCCTATGATGTTCTCCTGGAATATGGCTGTCAACAACACATGGGAAGCTTCTGCTGACCTTAACTTCTCCATGGTTTCTGCAACACAGAACACCGATAACGGACATGTCTACATTATGGACGGCAGCAGCTTCAGCGTTCATGAGATTGATCCTCATACCGGCGAACAGATCGCAGTTGCAGCAAATAACATAGCTCCTATGTGGGATATGGCATACAGCGAAATGTTCTCTACTGAAGATGAACCTATGGTTCTCGGTATTTACGCTGAATATCTCTTTGGACCTACCAATCCTCTGGCAATTACAGATGATGTATTTGATATGTGGATGTATCTTATGTTCTACACCGGCGCTGAATGCTTCACTGCTGTTACAAGACTCGGCTATGTTGATGTAATTGACGACGAGACAGAGGAAGAAGTTCCCGCAGAGAGATTCCTGCTGCTTGATAACCTTAACTACCTCTGGACAATTGATCTTTTCGAGTCCGCAGATGGTTATATGAGCTGCTACTTCAACTTCAGCGACAAGCCTGTTGCAGGTCTTACTGAGGAATATCCTCTGATCGGTACTGATGATATCGGCGCTTCCATGATCACAGGCGAGGACGGAAAGGTTTACCTCTCTGCTTGTGACGGTGAAACAAACAACCTTTATGTTATCGACGTTGAATTTACCGACGAGTATAACGAGCTCGACGGCGCATACGAAGGCATCAGCGGTACTGCAAAGAAGATCGGCGACGCAGGCGACGGCGTATGGCCCATGCTCCTTACAAAGGCTGCAGAGCTTCCTGTTATAACCGTAACTGACGAGGAAACAGGCATCACCGTTACTCTCGTTCCTACTGACACCGAAACAACAGAAGAAGATGTAACCCTTATCGTTGAACCTGCTGAGCCTGCTGAGGGTGATGAAAACTCAGTAGCTTATCTGATCCAGGTAGTTGACGAGGACGGCAACCCTGTTGAGTTCTACGGCGAAGCAATCATCTCTATCCCCGTTCCCGAAGATATGGATGCTCAGAGCGTCAAGGTATTCTACAAGAATGCAGACGGATCCTATACAAAGATAGAAGCTGAGCTTGTACCTGTAAGCGAACTCACAAGAGCAGCTGAGGGTGAGGCTGAAGAATCCTATGCTTTAGTATTCACTGTAGATAAGTTCGGTACTTATGTACTTTCTACAAAGGATCTTGACGACGGTAAGGTTCCCGACACAACTCCCGAGGATACAACCTCTTCCGATGTAACAACTGAACCCGCGGACACAAGCGACAGCACAACCACAGACGCTAACCCCAGCACCGGTATTGCTATCGCGATCGTTCCTGCAGTAGTATCCGCAGCAGTTGTTATGGTAACAAAGAGAAGAAACCGCAAGTAATTGTGATTTTGGATCAGGGCTTTTACAGTAGCAAAGGCTGAAATAAAAACCGCCCCAAGCGAAAGCTTGGGGCGGTTTTTTGCGGTTACGGGAAAAACAGGGGTAAAGAATAGGTGCAAAGAAGATCAGAGAAAGAAATAACACAAAAGCGATCACATCAAAAAGGAAAACGGGAAACAACAGCAAAAAACGACCGGTGCGCGACCGAACAGCCACGGTTTTGATGCGCCCACAGACGTCACAGAGCCGCCGAACAACAAATCAATATAGAAACATACCCGCAATCAAACGCACCGGAAATGCGCTCCCCGCCCCCAAAAAAACGCGCCATAAAATATGCTCGCAGCCCCCAAAAATCAAAGCACCACATAACATACGCACAGCCCCGAAATAAACGCACTATATCCCTATCATCGAAATCGATCAACTCAAAACGCTCCCTAACACCACAAAATCAACCCCACACAAACGTCCTCTACAACCGATCAACCCACCATAAAACGCTCCCTGCCGCCGAAATAGATCCAACGCAAAACACGTTCCCGGCTCCCAAAACCACCACGCTTCAAACCAACTCCCGATCCTCAAAATCAACACACCCACACCGCCAACAAAAAAGGGCATAAAAAACAAGGCTCCAAATTCGGAGCCTTGTTTTTTAATAATTAGTCGTCGTTGTAAGAGAAATTACTTTCTCTTCTTAGCTACGATAACGCCTGCAGCTGCGATAACTGCGGGAACGATAGCGATTGCAATACCTGTTCCGGGGTTTGTAGAGCCAGTGCCTGTTGCAGGAGCAGCAGTGTCAGTGTCAGAAGCAGATGTTTCTTCAGATTCACTGGAAGCTGCCTTTTCAACGCCAACGGAGAGCTTGTCAAGAGTAATGGTCAAGCCTTCGGGAACGTCAGAAGCACGAGTAACAGCAGCTAAATCAGTACCAACCATAAGGAAGAAGTTTTCGCTTTCAACGATTGCTTCGGGAGAAGTAAGAGTTAAGGTGTATGTACCGTCCTTATCGATATTAACAATTGTGCTTGTACCCTTATCGGTAGTGCTGTCGCCCCAAACGGAGAAGGAAGCGGGATCAGAGTTGTTGCTGCCCTGAAGCTGAGCAGTGAAAGCGTCTGTAACGCCCTTAACGGTGATAGTAGCCTGGATTACAGTAGCGCCTGTGAATGCCTTGTAGTCAGCGAAAACATATTCGCCATTAGACCAAGGATGAACAATGTTAAGTCTAACCTTATCATTTTCTACACTGGCAACGGGAGCGTCATGCTTGTCATTTCCGCTAACAGCTACATCGGTAAATTCAATATTAGCATCGCCGGTGGGCTTATTATCATCAACATTAGAGTCATCAGGAGTGGTCTCGTCAGCATCGCCAGGAGTGGTCTCTTCGGAATCGGAAGGAGTAGGCTCTTCAGAATCGGAAGGAGTGGGCTCTTCGGAATCGGAAGGAGTGGGTTCTTCGGAATCAGAAGGTGTAGGCTCTTCGGAATCGGAAGGAGTAGGCTCCTCTGCTTTCTGTTCAGCAGTAACGGACAACAGAGTGATAGGAGCTAAATGTCCGCACTGGAACTGGAATGCTACATATGTACCCCAATCTGCCTCACCATAAATGGAGTCGATGTTGTCTTCGTCTATGGTGAACTCGGCAGTATACTTTGTTTTGCCTTCCTCTGCCATAGTTACAACCAAGTCTGTTACGTTGCCATCAGCGTCCTTGTTTGAGCTGTAAACCTTGCTGACCATATTGTTATCATCATCATACTCGCAGTCAGTGGACACCTCAAAGGTAACAGTATAACCAAGATAAGCATCTTTTTTGCCATCTACAGAGAACTGCAGCCACTTAGAATCCCAAGCTTTTTCAATTTTTGTAGCTTCGTCAAGAACTGTGATAGGCTTTGCTTCAGCTGTTGCAAAAGAAGCAATGCTCATAGCAGAAACTGCCAATGCGCCAGCAGTAATGCCGGCAAGAATTTTCTTCAAATTCATAATAAAAACCTCCATAAAAATTTATAAGTACTGATTATACTTACTTAAACTAAATTATACCACAAACTTGTACAAATCTCAACTGTTAAATTTCACTATATTTGAAACTGTTTTCTAACGCAATGATAGAAAATATGCCAAAATTTAACAGCTTATTGTTTTTGTGCGGTACATTTAGGTAGTCCGGGGGTTGGGGGAAAAAGTTTCAGGCGATATAAAAATATTTAAAAAGAATATATATTTCGATTATTGCTTGAAAAAATGCGGATACTGTGTTATAATAAAGCAAATCAAGTAACGGAGGTAAAACGCGATGAGTGAAAGAGAAATGGCAGTGCAGCTTTTGGATTCAATACCCGACTATAAGCTTGGTTGTGTTGTTTCATATTTACAGGGTTATTTACAAGGTATGAGCATGGACGAGGAAATTCCCAACGACGAAACCTTGGAAGCATTTGCAGAAAGCGATGAAATGCTGAGAGACGGTACGGGAATGCGTTTTGAGGGTTCTGCAGAAGAATTATTTAAAATACTTTTGGAGGATCAAAATGCTTAAAGTATCACCCTCCAAGAGATTCTCCAAAGATTTACAAATTTGTATAAAAAGAAACTATAAATAAAGGGGCTGTAAAAACAGTCCCATTTTTATGCTTTCAAAAAACTTGTGCTGATTTATGGTTCTCTCAAGAAAGCTGTGCTGATTTCAGCCCGCTCTCAAGGAAAGTTGGCGGTAATTTACTGATTTAAAAAGAATTTAAAAATTCCGAAAATGAAGCTCCATGGCGCAAGCGCCATTCCTCTTCATTTTCGGAACCGGTCAAAATTTTCGTTGAAAATTTTGACTCTTTTTTAAATTCGTGCTATCCGTGGGGTTGTGCAAGTGGTAACCCGCCTGTCGGAGCGTTGTGCTATTTTTTACAGCCCCATTAAAAAATTTAAAAAATCATTCCTCAGAATTGATCTCCCCAATGATCTGAACCAGATCCTCCAAAGTCCCCTTACCGCACATAGTAACAATACACCTCAAAGGCCACTCGTTGTCGGTATGAGCGAAGATGTGATCTCTGAAATCCTCCCCGGTGATCTTGCAAAGCCTGTCAATAAAAGCGCCGCCCTTGGGGTGAGTTTTCAGCTCCTTTATCATAGTGTAAAGGCTCAAAGGCTTCACATCAGCCTCAGCATTAACATTTACCTCCGCGCTCAAAGGACAGTTATCGCTGCTGCCGCCCACAAGTATGGTAAATTTTCCGCTGCTGACTTTCCAGTCGTGCGCTTGCTCGTTCCAGTAAGCAAAAGCGCGGCGATCAAGCTTCATAGGCACCTTTTCGGTCTCCCCTGCCTTGATGAAAACTTTTTTGAACGCTTTCAGTTCTTTTTCGGGGCGGGAAACAACAGGGTCGTTCTCCCTTACATACAGCTCCACTATTTCCTTGCCGTCCACAGCTCCCGTATTGGTGAGAGTGACTGTTACCTCAATCTCGTCATTCTCCCCGATATCCGACTTGGAAAGCTCAATGCCGTCATAGCGGAATGTGGTGTAGGAAAGTCCATAGCCAAAGGGGAACAAGGGGGTTATCTTATGCTTTTCATACCAGCGGTAGCCCACATATATGCCCTCGGAATAGTTCACAGTTCCGTTTTCTCCGGGGAAATTTCCGTAAGAGGGGTTATTCTCCAAAAATTGGGGAAAGGTCTCGGCAAGCTTTCCGCAGGGGTTGGCTTTTCCGTAAAGGAGATCGGCAATAGCCTCGCCCGAGCCTTCGCCGCCTAAGTAGCCTTCAAGGATAGCCTTGACCTTTCCCACAAAGGGCATAGTCACGGGGGCGCCGTTGCAAAGTACGATAATGGTCTCAGGCTGCTTGCGTACAACTTCGTCTATAAGTTTTAACTGACTGTCGGGAAGATCAATGTGTTTGCGGTCGTAGCCCTCGCTCTCGTAACTTTCGGGCAGTCCGCAGATTATTACGGCGCGGTCGCACTCTCCTGCCACCCTTGCTGCCTCGGTGATCAGACTGTAGTCCTTGTCATTGTCAAGGGAATAGCCACGGGCGTACTCGGTGTCGCCGTACTTTGACATTTCGTCAAGGGGCTTGGTGACGTTAATAGCCTTTACATTGGAGCTGCCGCCGCCTTGGTATCTGGGGCGTACTGCCATTTCGCCGATAACGGCGGTCTTGCCGCCCTTGATAGGTAGAGCGGAGCCGTTGTTCTGCAACAGCACCATGCACTCCTTGGCTATTTCGGCGGCGGTCTTGTGATGCTTTTCGTAATCACATTCTTTCCCTGTTTTCTTTTCATGAAGGGAAAATACCGCTTCCAGCAGTCGTGTTACTGCTTTATCTATCTGTTTTTCCGTAAGCTTGCCTTTAAAGCCCTTGTCTGCGGGAGGAACCGACAGCTTTTCGCCCTTGACGGCTTTTGTCAGCTCGCGGACGTTTTCCTTGCCTGTGCCGGGCATTTCAAGCTCCAGCCCCGCGTAAACTGCCTGCGGACGGCAATCAACTGCGCCCCAGTCGGACATTACAAAGCCCTTGAAGCCCCACTCGCTGCGCAAAATGTCTGTTAGAAGCCACCTGCTCTGTGAAGTGTAGTCGCCGTTTACCCTGTTGTAGGAACACATGAGGGAGGTGGGCTTTGCTTTTTTAACAGGGTATTCAAAGCTTGCAAGGTAAATTTCACGGAGCGCCCTCTCCCCGATCTTCTCGTCGATAGTGAATCGCTCGCTTTCCTGGCTGTTGCAGGCGAAGTGCTTCAATGCGGTACCCACTTTTTTGGACTGAATGCCCTCGATAACTCCGGCGGCGATATGCCCTGACAAAACGGGATCCTCGGAGAAGTACTCAAAGTTTCTTCCGCCCAAAGGAGAACGCTTGATATTATTTCCCGGACCTAAAACGATCTGCACGTTCTGCGCTTGAGCCTCCTCACCGATAGCCGCGCCCTGCTTTTTTGCAAGATGTTCGTCAAAGGAGCAGGCAAGCAAAGCAGCAGGAGGGAAACAGGTAGCGGGAACGCTGTCACCCCAGCCCAAGCCTATACACTGTCTCAGACCGTGAGGACCGTCGGAAAGGTTAATGGAGGGAATGTTTAGCCGAGGTATTGCAACGGTACTCCAGGCGTCTTTGCCCGAAAGCAGGGAGGCTTTTTCCTCCAGGGTCATTTTTGATACAAGTTCTTTTATTTCTGCCTTAGTCATAAAAGCTTCCTCTTTTATATATGTTGGATTTTATGTTGTGCTGATTTATACCCGCTTTTTGAGAAGCGGTGCGAGTGGCGACCCACTTTTAAGGAAAGTTGGCGGTAATTCCCTGATTTAAAAAGAATTTCAAAATTCTGAAAAAGAAGCTCCATGCCGCAAGCGGCATTCCGCTCCATTTTCAGAACCAGACAAAATTTTCGGAGAAAATTTTGGACTTCCGCAGGAAGTCATAGGCTTCTTTTGAAATTCGTGCTATCAAAGCAGTTGCGCGAGTGGTGACCCGCATTTTTTAACTTGTGCTGTCAGAAAAGTTGTGCGAGCGGAAACCCGCTCGTCGGGTTGCGGTGCTGATTTTTGCTGCTCTCTCAGGAAAGTTGTGCTATTTTGGACTCCCCCGGAAAAATGTGCTGATTTTACACGCGCTCAACAGTCAAAACATAGTATTTAGAAGCCCCCGGCAAGCAAGTCTGTATCTCAGGCTTATCGCGGAAATTTCCCGTGCAGTCGTCAAAGTCATCACAGCCGCACCAAGGCTCGATGCACACAAAGCCAGCCTTCATTCCCGCAGGAGTCCACACTCCCAAAGAGTTAAAGCCGTCCCAGCTCACCTTGATGCCGTGGTTTTCCTTATCCAAAAGACTTACGTTTTTGGAAACGATATTGCGGAAATACAGCACATCATTGTCAAAAAGAGAGTAGGACAGAGGGCATTCTCTGCTGTTCTTCAAACGCCATACTCCCCCCTGAGATTTGAAAAGCCGCGTCTTGCAGTCCAAAACAGGGCTGCACACAGTTTCCTTTTCCTGGAATACCAAGGTGTGATCATCAAAGCTCATGCCCTCGGAATTGGGGCAGGCAAAAGCAGGGTGGGCGCCTATACAATAAGGCATAGGCACATCGGAGTTGTTGGCTACTTCATAAAGTATCTCTAACTTGCTTTCCGTCAGCGTATACCGCATTGTAAAAGTGAACCTGAAAGGAAACATTTTCAAGGTGTCGGAATTTTCATGCAGCACAAAGCTGACGGTATGTCTTGACTCGGCAGAGCAAACCACTCCCTCAAACTCATAGTCTCTGGCAAAGCCGTGCTTTGTCATAGAATACTCGATACCGTCAATAAGGGTCTTTCCGCCCCTGACACCTCCCACTATTGGGAAAAGCACAGGCGAGGTCTTGCCCCAGAATGCGGGATCTGCGCCCCACATAAGCTCTTTTCCGTCCAGCACAAGGGATTTCAGTTCTGCGCCCTTGCTTTCGATAACTGCGGAGCTGTTGCCCGCCTTGATAGTTGTTTCCATAATCAGATCACCTCTCCGTTAAGCAGATCATAAATTTTTATTATAGGTATTTAACAGCCCGTTGACCTTTTGTCGATAATTCGGCTTAGAACTTGTTCCAATCCTATTAAAACAAGTTCTTACTTATTGGCAGCCACCCATTCTGCCAGCTTGAATCTCTGATTCATAGCTTCGGGAATGTTCTTTTCGGTGCCGTCATATTCGGGCAGCCTGTTCCAGGTGACAACCTTTTCGTTCTTCATATATTCGGAAATAAACTCCTCGGACATTCTTTCGGTGTTCACCGATGCAAGGCCGTCCTTATCAAGTTCGGGAGAGCTTGAACTACCCATAGGAGCGTAGGTGAAATCGCCGTACCACAGCATGCTGTAAAGCCACATAAAGCCGTCCTTCTCCATTTCTTCAACAGCGGGGAGATTTCCGCATTCGGTAAGAGCGATCATCTTGCCCTCGGCGGTGAGTTCCTTAAGCTTATTATACTCGGACACTGAGGAGATGTGAGAGTTTGCAGGTCCGTAAATATCGGTGCCGGAAATATCGTAGGTGTTGGGGCTTACGGTGTGCCATTTATCCTGACCGTTCCATACCCAGATAAGGTTTGTGAGCTGGTGGTAATTTTCCAATCTGTCAAAGATAATGTACCACAGCTTTTTGTAATACTCATTGTAGGGGATCTTGCGGTCATAGCCGCCCCACCAGAACCATTTTCCCGAAGCTTCATGGAGGGGACGCCACAGAACGGGAACGTCGGCAGCCTCAAGCCTCTGGAGCTGAATGGCGATCATGTCAATATCTTTTATAATTACCTCATATTCCTTTGTACCGGGAGTAACGGCATTTTCAAGGGAGAAGTTGGTAATGTCCTCGGAGTAAAAGGCAGTTCCCGAAAAGTCCTTGTCAATATCCCTGGGAACATTCCAGTGCCAGGTAAAAGCCACAAGTCCTCCCGACTGGGTGTGCCACTTTATAGCTTCGTCCACCTGCGAGTTGTCGGAGTCCTCCTGGTTGGAGAAGATCATATCAAAGCCCTTGATGGCGGGAAGATCCTTGTTAGCCTTGTAATAAACGTCATCTTCATAGCCCTTGGCGTCCCACATTTGCTGAGCGATAAGGGTCTTTGAGCCGTAGATCTCGCGGAGGTAGTTGAAAACTTCCAAAGTCTTTTTGTTGAGATGCTGCGAAACAGGCTTGGTTGGGTCGACTTCCCTGCTTTCAAGCTCTGCTACCAATGCGTCAACGTCGGTCTCGTACTTTAAAGCGACTTCCATATCTACATGTCCGTCCTCGTCGACGGCGACGGGGTTGGATTTTGCCCCGCCCGAGGATCCGTCGCAGGCAGACAGGCTTGTTATAAGTATGGAACCTGCAAGAACAGCGGAAGCTATTCTTTTAAATGTATTGTTCATAGCTGTTATCCTTTCTTGGTAATCGTTTTCACAAAACCACAGTTCTTTGTAAATTATAACACATAACTCCCTGATTTTTCAATAGATTTTAGTAAATTTGTATGTTTTTACGAAAATGTAACATAAGTTTTTATTTCCCCGCCCCTACCATTCATAATTTCGGCTGATCGGCGCAAAATATTGTTAAAAAACAGAAAGAGAATTTGCAAATGCTGATTATAACCATACGCACGATCCTGATATACCTGCTGATAGTTTTTTCCCTCAGACTTATGGGAAAGAAACAGCTGGGAGAATTACAGCCCTCGGAGCTGGTAACCACCATAATGATCTCCAACATAGCCACACTTGCCCTGGAGGATTCCGCAATGCCGATGTTAATGGGGGTAGTTCCCATTCTTATGATAGTATCCCTTGATGTGATACTGTCGGGGATAATGCTGAAAAGCCGCAGGATAAGGAAGATTTTCAGCGGCACTCCCAAAGTAATTATATCCAATGGTATAATAGACCAAGGACAGCTGAAAAATCTCCGCTACACCCTTGACGACGTAGCGGAAGCCATGCGGGAGCAGGGCATTTTCGACATCTCACAGGTGCAGTACGCCATAGTGGAGACCAACGGAAAAATAAACTTCCTGCAAAAGGACACCACAGCAAAAAATCCTCCCGAAATGGTGATCAAGGACGGGGAGATAATCAAAGAGGATCTTGCCATAACGGGCCTGGGCGAGGGCTGGGTGCGGAAAATACTTGAAGAAAACAGTCAGACCGTCACCGACGTTTTTGTGATGTCGGCAGACTCTGAGGGGAACCCTGTGATCGTACCCAAAAATAAGGGAGACCTGGGTAAAAAGGAGGGGGCAAGGTGAAAAGAATAGTTCTTTGTATAATTATTATTGCGGTGATAATCTGCTTCGGCACTTTTAGTCTTATATACACCTCATCGGTGACAGGGTCGATCACCCGCGATTTGGAACAACTCCAAACCGATTTCAGGGACGGCGACTTTGAAGCGGCAAGAGCCTGCGCCGAGAGAATTAACAACCGCTGGGAAAGCTTTTGCAGACTGCATTTCCTCACCGCGGACAACGAGCATTCTTTGGAGGTGACTATGACTGCTAAAAGGATAGAGAGCCTTTTGGAGAGGGAGGACGAGGAGGCGCTCACCGAGTGTGGGGTGATGCTGGAGCTTGTGAAGGTTTATGAGAGGGAGCAGATGCCGAGTATTATGAATATACTATAAAATTTAAGGGGCTGTAAAAAAAGACGGTCCCTATTTATATCAAGTTTCTTGGAAGAACCGTAAAAATCAGCACAACACTCCTAAAAGCGGGTTTCCACTCTCACAGCTTCCCTGATAGCACAAGTTAAAAAATGCGGGTTACCAATCTCACAGCTTCCCTGACAGCACAAGTTAAAAAATACGGATCACCAATCTCACTACTTCCCTGATAGCACAAGTTAAAAAAAGCGGATTACCACTCTCACAGCTTCCCTGATAGCACAAGTT
>JAAVIE010000146.1 GCA_014799325.1 Oscillospiraceae bacterium | reverse complement strand
TTTGTTTCTTATACGGTATTTTCTTATATTTTTTTCCTTTTTCTTAAACTTAATGCTTCCTTTTTTCAAGGTTATTGCTACCTTCTTTGCTACTGTTGCATTTACTTTGAGAATTTACGTGTATAACAAATCAACCTTGTTTTTCCACCTCCAATATGCTATAATTATAAAAGCCAAAAAAGAAAGGGGGCAAGAAAATGTCAAACCACGGCGAGCTGATAAAATCAGGCTCATTCAACGCCAAATTCAAAAACACCCTGCGCGACTACTACAGCTACGGCTTTATGAACTACGGACAACTCAGTGCCTCCACCTCAAAGACAGCCGCAAAGAAAGCCTCCTCCACCACCCTGAACGAGGACTGGACAAGGCTCACCAACATTTTGGGCGACTATTTCAGTTGGTCGGCAGACAAAAGCACTGCCCTTTTCGCCAGCACAGATTCCCGCAGGCTTAGCGAAAACCCCTTTCACCGCGTGTACCGCTTCTGCCGCTACAATTCCCATGACCCCATTTTCTTCTTCAACACCGTGCTTGCCCTGAACCCCCAAGTAAAGCTCACAGACGGCATAGACAGCTTAGAGCTGTCCGACGCCTACGGAGAAAATCTCATCAGACTCGAAGATGACATCAAAGAGGATCGCCCCCTTTCCTCCTCGCAGCTCCAATGCTTCTTTTCGGAAAATAAGGAAAAGCTTTTCGGCGGTGACAACAACACCGTAAATTCCAAGCTGAAGGAGCTGGAGCATATGGGCTTGGTAAAGGACGAGGGAGAAAAAACAGGCTCAAAGCGCACCAATCACCGCTGGAAATTATCCTCCCTCTACATAAAAAACATTATTGAAGCAGGCGAAAAAGCCGATGCCGATTTTACAGAACATTTTTCCGCCGCCATGGAGTTCTTCTCAAAATATTATTTTATGGGGGAAATAGGCACCTACATTCTCGCACGTCTGGGCGCGGATCATAGACCCCTGTTCCGTGTAAAGCACGAATACTTTGCCCAATCACTCAATGACTGTAATCTCCTTGATTTCCTCTATGCCCTGGAAAACAAAAAATGGTGCAGAATAAGCTACCGCAATTCTCTTTCGGGAGTGGAAACAGAGCTGATATGCTATCCCCTGGGTATCCGCGTAAGCACCACGGGCGGCAGAGAGTATGTGACTTTTTACGAGCCTTTCAAGCGCAATTATTCCCATTTAAGGCTTGAATTTGTGGATACGGTGGAATTTATAGCAGAGGGCAGCATCAAAGAGGGCGGCAGGAAAATTTCCCTTGACGACGGCACAGTCCAAAAGGATATAGCCAAAGCCCTAAGACTCATAGAAAAGACCTGGGGCGCGGCAGGACCCAATATTGGCAGCCTTGACGACGATCCTCCCATATCTGAGATCAGCTTTGATATAAATTTCTACCCCAAAACCGAACAGTTTATCCCCGCAAGAGCGGAAAGAGAAAAACGCATAGGAACAGTGACGATAAAGGACGGCAAGGCGCATTTTGAAGCCCAAGTCCTGGGCAGCAGAGAAATGCAGCCCTGGATCCGCAGCTTTTATTCAAGGATAACCGGCTTTTCCGATTCAGTGGGCTTTTCCGTCCAGAAAGACGTAGACGAGATACTTGCAGTTCTTCCACAAGGCGAATGTGAAAGACCGCTCCCAAAAATTCCCCCAAAAAGCTCTGCCAAAGTATGGGGAATACCCGAAGGCTGCGTTTACAAAACCGAGAAGAAACCCGCATACAGTCTGATCTTCCACGAAATCTTCGGCATTTACTACCAGCTTATGGGGGAGATACTGACAAAAATCTATTCCGAAAAATTCTCCCAAAAAACCGACATTTATTTTTCGGGGAAAGACCTTGACGACATAATATCACAAGTGATAAAAGCCCACAAAAGCGAGATCGGAATATGGACGGACGCCAATCTCCGCAAGGAAGTCAGGGAGCTTTTAAAATCGGATATCTCCCAATTTATGCGAAAAGGCGTCGTACCCTCTGGAATGGCAGTGCGGGGCAGCAACGAGGACGGCAAATGGCTGAAAGCTCTCCCCAAATGGCTTGAGGGAAAGGCGGCAAGCTGTGAGGAAGCCTTCCGCCCCAAATACAGCATGGAAACGCTTTCCTTCGGCAGAGACCTCTGCCCCCTCACCGACCTTGAAGCAAAATGGCTGCTGACACTCCTTGACGACCATAAAGCAAATTTGTTTTTCGGTGACGGGGAAATAACAGCCATAAAAAACACGATCCTCAAAGAAAAAAACCACATTTCCCCCTTTAAAACAGAATCAATAGTTTACTTCGACCGCTACTATAGATATTGTGATCACAAAGCCGAAGGAGCAAGGCTAAAAACGATCATGAAGGCAATGAACCAAGCCAAAACTCTTAAAATACACTACCTTTCCCTCCATAATAACACTGTCAGCGGCGAATTCAAGCCCCTTGCAGTGGAATACTCAAAGCGTGACGATGTGTTTCGGGTGATCTTAAGAGCCGCCTCAAATAACGCCTCTTTCACCATGGTTTTGGGAAATATTGAGGAGATCACGATCACCGACAGCGTTTACGATACGGCTCAGGCAGCGGAAGATCTTGAAAAAAACCTTGAACACAACAGAAAATCGGTAGTGATAGAATTTTACGACAGCAGAAACTTAGCGGATAGGATCTTATCCGAGTTTTCCCCCTGCGAAAAGATATGCAGCTACGACCCCAAAACCGAATTGTACACCCTCACGGTATTTTACCAAAGAGACGACGAGCTGGAAATGGTGATAAGGCTTATGGGCTATGGCAGAGAAATTTCCATAAAGGACACCGAACACCCTATCTATCGGGAGATAGAGAAAAGACTTTTTCTGCAAAAGGCGCTATGTGAAAATGATAAAGATAAATAATATGGAGCAATAAAATGAAAAAATTTTTTCCAATATCAATAATGTTTACAGTTATGATAGCCTTGATAGTTTTGTCATCGGGCTGTTCAGGCTCTGAAGAATACAGATCTCCCGATGATCTTGCAAAAGAACGTCAAAGCGAAATTATGGAATGCTTTGTCAAAAAGGACGGAGAAACTCTCAAAAGCTTTTTCAGCGAATATATAAATGAGAATTATTCCGATATTGATGTACAAATAAAAACAGCATTTGATTTTCTTGACGGCGAAATAATTTCTTATGACGAACCGTTTTCGAGCGCACTCGGCAATTTAGACGAAAAATATTATGGAGGTGATACAAGAAATATTATAACGGACAAGGATACGGAGTATAGGATTATCTTTCACAGTTACTTAACAAATGATAAAGAGCCTAAAAAAGTGGGAATATCATGCATTACAATAATCAATATGACAGAAGGAGCAAAGCTGCCACATGATGCCTCCGAATCGGATAGAAATGAAACAAGAGTTTATATTGGTGAACCACAATAAACTTTAAAACTTTACAATAAAGATAACGGCACAAAGGAGCTGTAAATGAAAAGATTTCTTCTTATATTACTTGCATTTATGATCGTCTTGTCATCAGGCTGTTCAGGTTTCGGAGAGTACAGATCTCCCGGCAATCTTGCAAAAGAACTTCAAAGCGAAATTATGGAATGCTTTGTCAAAAAGGACGGAGAAACTCTCAAAAGCTTTTTCAGCGAATATATAATTGAGAATTATTCCGATATTGATGAACAAATAAAAGCAGCATTTGATTTTCTTGACGGCGAAATAATTTCTTATGACGAACCGTTTTCCAGCGCAAGCGGCGGCCATGATAAAAAAGATTACGGGGCAACAACACGAAATATAATAACCGATCAAGGAACAGAATACATTATAGCTTTCAAAGGGTGGTTTTCCAATGACAAAGAACCCGACAAAGTAGGAACAACAGTAATTGTTATCCAAAATAAAACTATGAAAGACCAGTTAGAAGAAGACGAAAATGCAAGCCAATTATTCAGAGTATGTATAGGGGAAACAGATTAACGCTTCAATATCTATCGCGAGATAGAGAAAAGGCTTTTTTTGCAAAAGGCGTTATGTGAGAATGATAAAAAATAAACGATCCCGAAAGCTGAAAAATTTTTCAGCTTTCGACTTTTTTTTCGGATTACCTATTGCAAAAAATTTCCTATTCTGGTAAAATAGAAAACATTCCGCTCATTGAAAACAGAATAAAGCAAAACCGCCCGGCTGCGGGGGCGTAGAGTTCCGCAGCAGCGACCGCATACGGCTGAATATATCCGGGGCGCCGCCAACGTTATGATCGGAAAAACGCTTATAAAACGTACAAGAACGTACAAGTGTAAAGGAGGTCATACATAATGAATGTTCAAGTAAAAACCAGCAGCGGCATCACCTTAGTTCCCATGGAAACACGCCTTTTAGCACAAAGGACAGTGTTTGTGGAAGGCGAGATCACAGCAGAATCCGCCTGTCTTTTCGTAAAGGAGCTTTTATGGCTCAACAGCGAGGACAGCAACGAGCCTATCAACGTCCTGATAAATTCCCAGGGCGGAGAGATAAACTCGGGGCTTCTGATGTACGACGCCATTCAGTCAAGCAAGGCTCCCGTAAAAACCTTCTGCTTGGGCAAGTGTTACAGCATGGGCGCTGTACTTTTCGCCTGCGGAAACAACGGCAGATACATGCTGCCCCACAGCGAACTAATGCTCCATGAACCTCTGCTGGGCAACCGCATTTCGGGAAACAGCTCCTCCATTAAATCCATTTCCGAAAGCCTTATCGAGATCAAAAGCAAGATGAACCGGATCCTTGCCAAGCACACAGGCAAAACAGAGGAGGAAATGGAAGAAGCCACCAGCTTCGACCACTATTTCAGCCCCGAGGAAAGCCTGGAATTCGGGCTTTGCGACAAGATAGTGGGCTTTGATGAAATCATAGGAGGGCAAAAATAAAAGGAACGCTTTTTAAACAGAAAAACAAAACGAATGAAACAAGGCATAAGGCTGCGCAGACAGCAACAGGGCATATTCCCCGCAGCTGCGTTACCTTCGATCGAAAGAGAGGTAGTTAATATGAGAAGTGATAACAGAATTGTCGGCGAAAACGTGACCTTTTCCACCAACTGCAAGGAAACAGGACTGAACAACAACGTGCTGGTGTACGGCACCAGCGGCTGCGGAAAGACTATGTCGGTGGCAGAACCGCTGCTGCTCCAGACCTTCAACACCAACCTTGTGGTGACAGTCACCAAGAGAAGACTTGTGAAAAAATACACGCCGCTGTTTAAAAAACGCTGCTACAAGGTGCTGGATCTTAACTTTACAAACCCTGATGAAAGCACCGTATCCTTTGACCCCTTAGAGTATGTACGCACCCTTTCCGATATGTCATTTTTAGCAAAATCTATCGTAGGCATCACCTACGGCAAAAATACAAATTCCACCGCAGATCCCTACTGGGAACAATGCGCCGTTTCCCTGCTGACAGCGGAGATAGCTCTTTGCCTGGCAAAATCAGACGGTCCAAGAGCCACCCTTGCCGATGTGCTTGAACTGCACGACAGCATCACCTTCTCCGAATCCTGCGACGGAATAAGCACAAACAAAGACGACCTTTTTGAAAAATACAAAAACACAAAAAGAGGCGCTCACGCCTACAACTGCTGGAAAACCTTCAAGCAAGCGCCTTTCAGAACTGCCAGCTGCATATTCAGCACCCTGAACACCATACTTGACACAGTTTTCACCCAGGACATCAGAAAGATGATGAAGCTGGATAAAAAGCTGGACTTCACCAAGCTAGGCAGTGAGAAAACGGTGCTTTTCGTCACCACCTCCGCCGTAAACCCTGCGCTGAACAGCTTTATCAATATGTTCTACGCACAGCTTTTCAAGCAGCTCTTTGAGTACGCGGAAAAGCTGCCCGACGGAATGCTGCCGATCCCCGTTCACGTACTCTGCGACGACTTCGCAACAGGCGGACAGATACTCAACTTCCCCGAGTACATCAGCATCTTCCGCGAAAAGCAGATATCCGTCACTCTCCTCCTGCAGTCGGAATCCCAGCTTGACGCCATGTACGGCTACAGCAACGCCATTACCATAATCAACAACTGCGACACCTGCCTTTACATGGGCGGCATGGATCTTAAGACGGGACGTTCCATGAGCGAACGGCTCAATCTTCCACTTGAAGATATCCTCTATATGCCTGTGGGAAAAATGTTCGTGTTCCGCCGCGGACAGAAGCCTATCTACACCTCACGCTACGATATTGAAAAGAACAGGCTGTACCAGAGCATCACCGCTCAATACAACAAAACCGTTGAAGCGGAGAAAGAAGAGGAACGGAAAAAGGAGGAGGAAAAAGAGCACAAGAGGGCGGAGAAAACCATGAAGAAAGCCTCTTGACCTTTTTGGGAGATCAACATAAAAATCGGCACAACACTCCTAAAAGCGGATTTCCACTTACACAACTGCCTTGATAGCACGAATTTCAAAGAAGCGTATGACTTCCTGCGGAAGTCTCAGAATTTCCTACGGAAATTCTGACCGGTTCCGAAAATGAAGAGGAGCGACGCTTGCGGCGTGCCCCAAGGACGAGGCACTGTCTGCCCAAAGCGTTGACAGGACGTCAACGCCCAAAGCAGACAATCGGAGCCTTCATTTTCGGAATTTTGAAATTCTTTTTAAATCAGTAAATTACCGCCAGCTTTCCTTGAGAGCGGGATTCTATTCGCACATCTTTTCTGAGAGAACAATAAATCAGCACAACTTCCTTGGGAGAATAAATAGGGGGCTGTCAAATGGCAGTCCCTTTTTATATTATTTGTACAAAATAACAATAGAAAAAAGCCCTCGTTTATGATACTATATTATTACCTACACAAACCCACACCGAAAGGCGATAAAAATGACCTATCCCACCAAAAAGAAATTTATCAAACCTCTCCCCATTATTTTGGGAGTAATTATAGCGGCACTTATCGCAATAGTTCTCGGCTGGATCTTTGCAAGAGCAGATCTTATACGCTTTTTCCTGGGCAATACAAGATACGCGGCGGCTTTTGCCAAAGGCACAGTAGAAGCCATAGCGGACAGCGGTTATGCAGAGACCGCTCTGATCTACCAATTATCCCACACACTTTCAACAGGCAAAGAGCAAGCCGACAAATACGAGCAATACATAAAAGATCACCCTGACCACAAGCTTTCCTTTGAGGACTATAAAAATCTTCTGTTTAGGAACAACATTTTTTCCGTTTTGCGTCAATTTCTTCCCGAAAAAGGAATTTACATAAAAACGGGAATAGAAGCTGAGCCTAAAGAAAAGCTGTACAAGCTTGCCGCCGATACGCTGCACACCGACATTGGGAAGATAGAAAAGGCTTTTGCAGCGCTGAATCATACTAAGTTCGAGGGTAGTTTTTCCGTAAAAGATAATTCGGCAGAGCTGGAATACCTGATCGCCCAAGACGAGAAGAACCTTGACAGCGGAAGCCTGTATTACAACACCAATGAAAGCAGCTTATACTATCTCAACCCCTCTGTATGCGATCCTGCCCTGCGCACCGAAATACCCGCTCTGAACACGGAAGATCAGGATACAGACGATCCGGAAGCCGAAAAGGAAAGAAAAGCCCTCATTGACGACCTTGCCAGCATTTACCTGAAGCATCTCCAAAACGCAAGAACCTATTATACCGACAAGACAAAACCTGCAGGAAACGGCGAGTTCACCGGCAAGTCAATGTCCGTCACCTTTGAAAATGACGTTTTGATCGAGCTTTTCAGAGATATGACCAACGCCTTTTATGACAGCAGCTATTTTAATATGCTGTTAAATGCCGCCTTTGACGGCACAGATCCCGACAGTTCCGACAGAATTTCTGTCAACGAATTAAAAAAAGCGGCATCAAAAAGCCTTGACGACCTTAAAAACTCCGCCGAGGAGCTTACTCTTACCGTAGAATTTTTCATCAACACCGATAACAGCTTTGCAGGCTTGTCGATAAGATCAATCTCGGTAATAAGCGGCGAAAGCTATTCCGCCCAAGCAAAGTTTATCAACACCGAAACAGACATTTATGCGGAAGTCACAGAAAACAACAACACCTACCTCAAAGTCCAATGCGAAAAAACCTCCCCCACCTCCGGAACGCTGAATGCAAGCATAAATCTCCCCAAAAATTCCAAAAGAGACGAGGCGCAGAATTTAGATATAGCCATAATTTACAGCGATTTGGGCAGCAAAAAAGTATTTGACAGGGATCTGCTTTTGGGTGTTTTCAATATAGACGTCAGCGGAAGCCTGCTGGACGAGCTTTCCCTGCGCAGTGACGCTGTGGATTACGGCACTCTTACAAGAGAAAGCGATTTTACCGTTTCAGCCAAAGACAGCGAAAAAGGCGTTGAATACGAAATAGAAGTCAAAAACGGATCCTACGGCAACGCAACTGTTACCGCAGAGTTAGGCGAAAACCAAAAAGACGATTTTGACAGGGCAGGAATGACCTTGGAGGAAGCCGTTGATCTCGGACAAAACAGCACTAAGACTCTTGAAGCAAAGACAGGGGCGTTAAAGCACATCAAAAACCTTTGCAGCGAAAACGGACTGTTAGATGTATGCTTTGAGTATATTTTGGAGAAAAACAACATTAACAATATTGACAAGGAAATAGAAAAGCTTGAAAATGAGCTTAAACGCAATTAACATACCCATTTAAAAAGCAGCCAAGCTGCTTTTTAAATACTCTGCTATCCAAGCATAAACACAATAAAAATGCCGAAAAGACAAAACGTCTTTTCGGCATTTTTTTGTTTCTGAATGATCACATCATACAGCAAGTTATCATTTCTCGGCGCTCATCTCTCAATAACCACATCATAGCTCCTGAGCCAATGATCCAACTGGATAAGATAAGCGAACATCTGCGGAGTAGTCATAAGCTGACCATACCAGTTCTTATTAAACGCAGCTCCCTCGCTTTGCTCCAATTCCTTCAGCATTTCCCTGTCCATTATTTCATAAAGCCTGCAATCGCTGTCACCAAGCACCTTTCTGAAACTATCAAGCATAAGCTTGGTATAATCGGGATTGTGTGTTTTGGGGTAAGGAGATTTCTTTCTCCAAGCCACATCGGCAGGCAGAATTTTCTCGGAGGCAAGGCGAACCACACCCTTTTCCCTCTCACGGTAAAACTTTATTTCGGGGGGAATGTTGTAGGCGTATTCCGCAATTCGGTGATCGCAGAAAGGCACTCTCACCTCCAGACCGTGAGCCATGGAACAACGGTCTTTTCGGGTAAGCAGGGTCTGCATAAACCAATAAAAGTTCAGCATAAACATTCCCCGCATTTTCCTCTGAACGGGGCTGTCGCTGTCAAGATAATCGGCTTTGTTAACGGTAGCCTCCGCCAGCCCCTCCACATAGTCCACAGGAGAAATATCACGGAGCAGGTCTTTCCGCAGCAATCCGTAGCGCTCCTCTGTAGAAGCCGCCCATGGGAAGCCTTTTCTATTGAGCATTTCCTCATTCCTGAACCAGGGATAACCGCCAAAAATCTCATCAGCGCATTCTCCGCTGACCGCCACGGTAAACCGTTTCTTCACCTCTCCGCAAAACAGATACAGCGAGCTGTCCACATCAGCCATTCCCGCCGCGTCTCTTGCAATAGTCGAGGGCAAAAGCGCATCTGCCAGCTCGGGAGTGTCTATCACCACATTCACATGATTACTGCCGATAAACTCACTCATCTTGACGATCCAAGGGGCGTCCTCGTCGGGCTGGAACATAGAAGCTCTGAAATTCTCCCTGTTGCCCTTATAGTCCACCGAGTAGGTGTTGAGAACTTCGCCCTTTTTCCCATACTCCTCGGCGGCAATGGCGCTGATTATACTGCTGTCAAGTCCGCCCGACAGGAAAGTACACAAAGGCACATCACTGACAAGCTGTCTTGTAACGCTGTCCCTTATGAGATATGCTAAATGCTCAGCCGTTTCCTCCACTGTTTCGGTATGGGGCTTGGCTTTGGGCTTCCAATAGCATTCAAGAGAGAAAACTCCCTTTGAAAGCCGCGCAAAGCAGCCGGGAGGCACCTGCTTTATATCTCTGAAAATACCGCTGTCCCCCTTTACGCTGGGTCCCAACAGCATGATCTGAGCGATCCCCTCGCTGTCAATAACAGGCTTTACGGCAGGGTGAGCAAGCAGCGCCTTTGGCTCCGAGCCGAAAACTATCCCGCCGTCGACAACAGAGTAGTAAAGGGGCTTAACTCCCGCCCTGTCTCTTGCCATAAAAAACTGTTGTCTTGCATTATCCCATATCCCAAAGGCATATATGCCGTTGAGCTTTTCAAGACAGCCTTCGCCCCACTTCATGTAGGCGGTGAGCAAGACTTCGGTGTCGGAATGTCCTTTGAAGGTATAACCCAGTTCTTCCAACTCTCTTTGAAGCTCCTTTGTGTTGTACAGCTCACCGTTATAACAGATAGTGTAATTTTCCTTGCACAAAGGCTGCTTGCCGTTTTCGGGGTCGATAACCACCAGGCGGCGGTGGACAAGGTCGCAGTGTTCACTGTAAAAACAGCCCTTTTCGTCAGGACCTCTGGGAACAAGAGTCCTGCTCATCTTTTCCATTATCTCATATTTGTCTTTGATATCGTTCTTAAAATCTATCCAGCCTGCAATGCCGCACATAATATCCTTCCTTTCAGCATGTATTTACGCTATGTAACGCTGTTTTATTCTATGCGGCATTAAATATTTTGTGATAAGGTTTACTTAGAACGTGTTCCAATAGGATTGGCGCACGTCTTTTCGGCAAATTTTGCCGCTGACTGCGTTTTGTTATTCGCTTTGTTGTCGGCGCATCCGTGCGCCGACTTTGGGCGAATAACTAACACATCGTGTGTTAAAAATTCTTGACGGGCGACAGCCCGCCTGCGAAAATTCGCCTTGTCATCGACAAAATTATGCTCGAAAATCCGCACACCACTCCCTATTGGAACAAGTTCTTATTCCGAATCCAACATGACCTCTTTTAAAGTAAGCTTCCCGATCTTCCTGCCATACAGATACATCACAATCTCATAAATGATAACAAAGGTGATAAGGGTAATTATCATCGCCTTTAGATCAAAACCGTATTCGGGCACGTTCTCCACGTCCTTAAATACCACAGTTACCATAATTTTGAGCAAAATATACTGATAAAAAGTTCCTATAACAAATCCAACAAAGGCGGCAGGGCGGTAGCCATCCATAACAGCACGGCGGCATTCCCCCGAAGAATACCCGAAAGCCCGCATCACAGCCACGTTTTTCCCATTAGCCTTTACTACCGAGGTAACGGCGATAAAAAGTGTGGTAAAGGCTAAGGTAATGCCGATCATCAGTATCATGACCGAAGTGACCTCATTACCCAGAGTATCCATGCCGAAAAACATCTGCACCATATCAGAATAGCAAAAAGCCGCAAAGCCGATAAAGAACACCAGCGACTTTCTTCCCCTTATGACGGCGTTTTTCATATCTTTAAGAAAAGAAGCTTCCCCCTTGAATTTTACTTCCTTGATCTTTATAACGCTCTTTCCCTTCAACAGCTCCATAACGGGGGTTTTTATTTTTATAAGGCTGTAAAGCACCGACAGAAGGGCAAAAACCACGGTAGGCAATATTACAAAAAGCAATAATAACTCAACATGAAATTCCGCTTCAAATTTCGGCAGCATTTTGTCATCGTTCTGTACCGAGTAAAATTCGGGCATAAAGCAGTATGCGCCGATAAATCCTAACAATGCACCCATAAGCACACTAAGTCCGAAAACCCAAAAGCCCGACGCTATTTTGATATTTGAATAGCCCAGCGCTTTTAATATGCCAAGCTCCTTGCGGTGAGTGTCAATATAGTGCTTGATGTAAAAGCCCAGCATAACCGCTGCCGTTATCAGCAAGCACCCTCCGCTTACAGCTATGACAACTTTTCCCGTCATAACCACCGCATCATATAAAATCTTTAACTGCTCACCGTCGATCTGCCCCTCAATGCTTTGCAGATCAATGTTGTAATTCTGAAACAGTGTGCAGACAAAAACCGCGCAGGCGGCAACTATAATTATTCCTATAAGCTTAAAAATGTCTTTGATACCAACAACCATAATTTACCACCCGATCTCATAAGCGGTTTTCTGAGCGGTATTTTCGTACTGCTCGGCAATTCTTCCGCTGTTCATTTTTATGATCCAATGCGCCATTTCCGCAATATTTGCGTTGTGTGTCACCATTATTACGGTGAAGCCCAGCTCTTTCTGCAATTTGGAGATCTGATCCAGCACCAGCCGCCCCGTTTCCTCGTCCAAGGCTCCCGTAGGCTCGTCAAGGAACAGCACATCGGGCTTTTTTGCCAAGGCTCTTGCCACACTGACACGCTGCTGTTCTCCTCCGCTTAGCTGGTGGGGGTATTTGTTTTTCATCTCTCCGAGACCCAAAGCGGCTATTATCTCACCATAATCCCTATTGCCTGCCAACTGCGCCCCCATTTTAACATTTTTGTCAACATTAAGATTTGGAAGTAAATAATACTGCTGAAAAATAAAGCCGATCCTTTTTTTGCGAAATTCAGTAAGCTGTTCGTCGGTGTAGTTTTCGATATTCTCCCCCTCGTACAGCACAGAGCCGCTCTCCGCCCTTTCCAATCCCGAAAGGACGTTCAAAAGCGTGGATTTTCCCGAACCCGACGCTCCAAGGATAACAGTAAAGCCGCCTTTTTCTATTTCCAAGGAAATGCCTTTTAGAATTTCGGCTTTGCTGTCGCCTACACCGTAAAATTTACGGATATTTTCTGCTTTTATCATGATTTTTCCCCCTTAATATATCTATTATCCACCTATAATCGGGAATTTTCTCCTCACTCCTCATTTCGGGGAATGCCGCCAGCTGCTCCATTATCCCCTGCACACTGCTCCAGAAGGCAAAAGCCAGCGAATGGGGGTCGCCCTCTCGAAAATAACCGTACTGCTGCCCTGCCGCTATTATCTCCGCTGACTGCTCTACCTGGTTTATGTCCGAAAAAATATCCCTTATGCTTTTGGGAATGCTTTCTGAATAGCCAAGCTGTCCCATAATTACAAAAAGGTACATCACACGTGGCTGTTCTATGGCGTAGTGAAAAAGCATTTTCAAAAAGCCCTCAAAATAATCAAGTGGGTTTTCAAAATTCATTTCCTTGGGGTAGTCGGTACATTTTGCGCCGTAGCGGACTATCTCCTCC
Organism: Oscillospiraceae bacterium; assembly: GCA_014799325.1. Taxonomy (GTDB): domain Bacteria; phylum Bacillota; class Clostridia; order Oscillospirales; family Ruminococcaceae; genus Ruminiclostridium_E. Next base: position 1,757 of record JAAVIE010000146.1, on the reverse strand, counting down.
AAAAGCTTTTCCTTTGACTCAAAGTAGTGGAACATCAGTCCTACGCTCATATCTGCCGCCGCGGCAATGTCGCCGATCTTGGTCTCGGCGTAGCCTTTTTTTGCGAACAGCTCAATGGCTTTGTCTATTATGAGTTGGCGGCGCTGTTCTTTTTGCTCGTCTCTTGCAGTCATTTTTCCTCCGTTTTTGTTGAATTATAATTCATTGAATTTATATTCAATATTATAGCATAGGTATTTGAGATTGTCAATATGCGGAATAGTTTTTATTCTGATAATTGGAGCGAAAAATTACCGCCGGACTTTTTGAATAACAAAAAAGCCGGCGGCAATTATTCGATTGACCTCTTTTATTTAAAGAAAGGTTTGTTACGCCACTCACTATAATAGCTGAAACTTCTGGGTTTCCTTATCATTTCTCTTGCAAATATCAGAAGAGCAATAAAGGAAGGAGTAGGAATAAAATTATAAACCGTTTGTATTTCGTCATCTGTTTCAATTTGTGTTTTTCTGAGTAATTTATACTTTTCAAGAATAGTTATTATCCTTACTGCATTTGCCTTTTCTATCTTCATGTTTTTCTCAAGCAGATAAGGGGTAAAAGCCTTTTCGCTGTCGCGTTTATTCAACATTACAAGGGCATTAAAAACGTCCTTGTCCGAAAGATCCTTAAAAAAATCTGCGTAATCCACACCGTCAAAAAACGCCGTTTCCGTATTTTTGATTTCAGGCACTAAAAGAAAATATTGAATCTTATTGGCAATCCCCATTCTTGTAAAACCGTAATCAGATATTACGCTCGAATATCTTTGCTCCTGCTCTCCAAGCTCCTTTTCGTAATCTTCAATTCCACCGTCTTTTGGTTCAATGCCGTACAATGCCCGCTCCATATCCCAGCAATATTCAAAAACGAGCTTAAACCGCTGCTCCATGGACATTTCACCAATATATTTTATCGGCGCGGACTGTATATAACCATGATCCGTTTGATTTCGTCCAAACAAATGATCCACCGAAACCTTGAAAAAGTCCGCAATGCGAGGCAAAAGCTCCGTATCGGGAACACCGCCGTTTTCCCATTTTGACACTGCCTGCGCACTTACACCCACATAATTTGCAAGCTCTTCCTGTCTGATTCTGCGTTCCTTACGCATAGCCGCGATTTGTTTTCCTATCATTTCAATACCCATACATTTAAGTTCTCCTTTTTTATTTGAAAGCCGCTTTCATTGATATCAGTATATCACAATCACCGGTTGAGTTCAATGGAGGGAGTATTGGTAAAATCAAACGGGGGTTGATTTTTGGTAAAAAAAGGACTGCATTACACAGTCCCTTTTTACTTAAACTATTACAAATCAGGAAATCTCTCCCCTGAACCACTTCCGAATCCACTTACCCGACTCCGACATATCGGATTCCTTCCAATTACCGTTAGCGGAAGCGCTTTCCTTAAACGCAGACGAGGATTCGTTCTTATTAGCCAAATTCCAGTTGCAATAACTGATTCCGCAGCTGTCCAAAAGGTTAAGCCACTGTTTTGTCTGGTTAAAATCGTTTGCTCCGTTGCCCGAAGCGTCACAGCAGCCAAATTCGGTCACAAATATGGGCAGACCCTTTTTATAGCAGTCGGATACCCTGTTTCTTAACCAATCGGTGTGAGTTGCGGCATAAAAATGCAGAGCATACATCACGTTCTTTTCCGTTAAACGGTTGGATTCCGCCTGATCAATATCCTGACTCCATGTGGGAGTGCCA
>JAAVIE010000145.1 GCA_014799325.1 Oscillospiraceae bacterium | reverse complement strand
TTAAAGCGGTAAGCCCCAAATATATTTCTTTGATCCCCTCGTCTATTTCAGGCTGAAGAAGGTCATTTGATACACAATCGCTTAAATTCGCTAAAATAATGACAGTATTCATCTTTTTTATGATCTTGTCAAAAGCGGCTTTCTGCTTATCGTTCAAATGTGGTTCCAGCTTTTGGTACTCGCCTTTCATATAAAACAGCAGAATGTTTTCATTAAAGGCGTCATCTTCGTGCTTTCTTGTTTTTATCTTAGCGGGAAGCTTGTCTTTTCCCTCCTCAAAGGAAGCTATAATATCATTGGAAAGAGTTCCGAAAAATTCCGAAGTTTCCAAAAGCTGTGCTTTTATATCCGCAATTCCCTCAAAGAGCGCTTTGTCGGAGGGATTGCGCAGAACGTCTATCTCCGCCGAAAAAGCTATAATGTCAAGGCGAAAAACAAGATCTTCCAAAAATTCAGCGGTTATTTTTTCAAGAGGAGTGTGGGATATTTCCCTTTCTATGACCTCTATTTCCTCTCTGATGTAATCATAACAGCTATTGGGAGAGCCTTTCAGCACTGTTATGACTTCCCTGCACTTCTGCGCCGCCTTTTTTAGCTTACTCTTTGCGGTATTTCTCATATCCTCAAAGATCAGCTTTGTCTGCTCGTTAAACAGCTCAACTATTTTTGTTGACTTTATCACAGCGTTATGGGCAAGCTCGGAAATTTTATCTTTTTTTGGAGCAAGAGCGGAAAGATGTTCGGGCAGTGCCCTTGATATTGTCAATCCTGTCTGAAAGTTAATCAGATTGAGCTGAATTATTGCGTCCTCTACTGTCTTTATGAGAATGAACCTTGCGGTTATCTCATCGGGGCATTTTTCGTCATCTGCAATACGCTTTAACACGCTTGACAATGTATCAGCCAGAGCGTCAGTCTTAGCGGCAATATGCTCCCAAAAGTCCGAATAAAAGCGGACTGTATCGGGATCGGAATTATTGTTTTTTCTTAAATAGCCGCCTGTTTCCTTTGACTGAACTATAAGCTTATTAAGCTCACAAATAATCTCATCGGCGGTTTTTGAATACAGCATAGCACTTTTCTCCTTTAAATAAACGTTTTTGGGGGAGCCCACCATAAGACGGTGCTTTCTGTATTCCTTTGGAGAAATGCCCATGCAGGCTTTGAAGCTCCTTGTAAATCCCTCGTGTGAATCATATCCGTATTTCAGAGCTATATCAAGTATGCTGTTATCGGTGTTTATAAGCTCCTCCGCCGCAAGGGCAAGCCTGCGCCTTGTGACATACCGCATAACGCTGTGACCCACCGTTTCCTTGAACAGGCGCTGATAGTGATACTTGGAAAAATGTACGCTTTGGGCAAGCATCTCCACTGTCAGCTTTTCACGGATATTTTCTTCGATTATTGCAAGAGATCTGAATACAGTGTTTTCCTTATCCATTTCGTTCACCCCTCTTGCTTATATTTTAACTCAAAGCAAGGGGTTTTTCTTGATAAAAAGTGCTGTTTGTTTTTATTTATCCTCAATATCTGCCAGCTCGGGATTTTTTACATAATCTCCGTTTTCGTCACGCAGAAAGGGCAGGACTGTTGTTATCGCATCATTGTTGATCAGACCGTAGACATGCGGATAGAGTCTGCCGCTGACATCTCCGCCGTCTTCATAACGAACCTCCGATTTTAATGCTTTTTCATCAATGCAAAGCAATACCAACTCTTCCTCGATATCCTTAAAATTCGGAGCGACCCGCCAAAAATATTCGGGTGATGAACAATGTATAAAACCGTCCGCCTCTATATTCCGTTTTCCCCAAAGCTCCTTGTTTTTTCTTTCTTCCCAAGTTGCTTTCTTCATACAATGCAAGATTATTTTATCATCTCCTTATTTTTAGGTGTAAAGCCTTTTCCTTACTCGGTCACCTTGATATGCAGCTCGTTAAGCTGCGACTCGTCAACCGCTGCAGGACACTCGGACATCAGCTCGCTGCCGTCCTTTACCTTGGGGAATGCGGTAACATCACGGAGACTGTCAACTCCCAAAAGCTGCATGGTAAGACGGTCAAGACCGATGCCCATACCACCGTGAGGGGGCGCGCCGTATTTGTAAGCGTTTACAAGGAAGCCGAATTTTGCTTCTATCTCCTGGTCGGTAAGTCCGAGAGCTTCAAACATCTTCTGCTGTAACTCAAAATCGGTTATTCTTATGGAACCGCTGCACAGTTCAACTCCGTTCAGCACAAGGTCATAGGCTTTTGCAAACACCTTTTCGGGAGCGGAATCGAGATACTGCAAGCACTCATCATTGGGCATGGTGAAGGGGTGGTGCATTGCGTCCCAATGTCCTGTTTCGTCGTTGTATTCGAAGAATGGGAAATCGGTTATCCACAGGAATTTGAACTGATCTTTGGGAATTATGTCAAGTCTCTTTGCCAGCTTAAGGCGCAATGCTCCCAAGGTAGGCAGAACTACCCTGTTCTTGTCCGCAACGATAAAGGCAACGTCGCCCTTTTCGCAGCCCAGCTTTTCCATGATCCTGTCAAGCTCGCCCTCTGCCATAAACTTGCCGAAGGAGCAGTTGGGCGCGTCATCTACCCAGCGGATATAGGCAAGACCCTTTGCGCCGATACCTTTTACAAATTCGGTCTCCTTGTCAATTTCCTTGCGTGTAAGAACGGACGCAGCATTTTTGGCAACGATGCCTCTTACGCTGCCTCCGTTTTTAACGGCGTCGGAGAATACGGAAAAACCGCTGTCCTTAACTATTTCGCTGAGATCCTTGATAGTCATATCAAAGCGGATATCGGGCTTGTCGGAGCCGTACATATCCATAGCGTCGTTGTACTTCAATCTAAGCAAGGGAGTGGGATAGTCGATATCCATAATATCCTTCATTATCCTCTTAACAAAGCCCTCGCCGACCGCTAAAACGTCGTCAACGTCAACAAAGCTCATTTCCATATCTATCTGTGTGAATTCGGGCTGTCTGTCAGCACGGAGATCCTCATCGCGGAAGCATCTCGCAAGCTGGATATAGCGGTCAAAGCCCGAGATCATCAGAAGCTGCTTGTAGATCTGGGGGGATTGGGGTAGGGCGTAAAACTTTCCCGGATTAACTCTTGAAGGTACAAGGTAATCTCTTGCTCCCTCAGGGGTGGACTTCATCATCATGGGAGTTTCAAGCTCGATAAAGCCGTTTTCGTAAAAATAATCTCTTGCAGTCTTTGCAATCTTGGAGCGCATAATAAGGTTCTGCTGGAGCTTTCCTCTGCGCAGATCAAGATAGCGGTATTTGAGCCTTAATTCCTCGTTTACATTAGAATTATCGGTGATCTCAAAGGGAGGGGTCTGCGCCTTTGCCAGTATTCTCAGCTCATTTACCAGAATTTCCACATTACCTGTTTTTATTTCGGTATTTACGCTTTCACGATTTCTAAGAAGTCCTTTTGCCATAAGCACAAACTCGCTTCTTATGGTTTTCGCCTTTTCAAAAACCTCTTTGGCTGTGGTATCGTCAAATACAAGCTGAACTATTCCGGTTCTGTCACGCAGATCTATAAATATAAGGCTGCCCTTATCTCTTATGCGCTGTACAAAGCCGCCTACCGTTACTTCATTTCCTACTCCTTCGACCTCTCCGCAGTAGTGGGTGCGGTGAAGTCCTGTCATTAAGTCTGCCATTTTTATGTTCCTTTCTGTATAGAAAATTATTGTCTTTTACAGTATAGCACAATTGAGGGATTTTTTCAAGGCGATTGATGAAAACAAATTTCGCCCCGATATACGAGGCGAAAAACTATATTATCACTTAATCAATACCCATTAAGATCGAATTAACAGCCCCTGCAAACTTGTCGCCGATAGTAACAACAGACTTTTCACCCGTTTGCATATTTTTCAGCTGGGCGGTGCCTTCTTTTATCTCATTTTCACCGATAACCATACTGAATCTTGCGCCGATCTTGTCTGCGTATTTCATTTGCGCCTTTAAGCTTCTTCCCACCACATCGCACTCTGCCCAAAAGCCATATTCACGGAGCTGTTTTACAAGGGTGAGGGCGTAGCGGGAGGAATCCGGGTCTGTGCCTGCTATGAAAAGGTCGCATTCCTTGGGTTGCTCGTATTCTGCATTTTGAGCGTCCATTACCATTAAAATACGCTCTATTCCCATAGCAAAGCCAAGTCCTGCTGTGGGTTTTCCGCCTATTTCTTCCACTAAGCCGTTGTATCTTCCGCCGCCGCAGACTACGCCCTGTGCGCCGCAGTTGTCCGCCGCAAACTCAAAGACTGTGTTGGTGTAATAATCAAGACCTCTTACGATACGGGGGTTTATTGTGTATTTCACTTTCAGGTCGTCAAGAGCCTGCTTTACGCCCTCAAAGTGTTTGTTGCAGTCGTCGCAGAGGTAGTCTAAGATAATGGGAGCTTTTTCCGCAAAGCTGTGACAGATCTCGCTTTTGCAGTCCAAAAGACGCATGGGGTTCTTTTCAAGGCGTTCCTTGCAGGTATCGCAAAGCTGATCTGTGTACTGCTGATAATACTCCTTTAAGGCTTTCTGGTATTCCGCGCGGCATGTAGGACAGCCTATGCTGTTGATCTCTAACCTAATGTTTTCCAGCTTTAAGAATTTGAAGATATCCTCTACCATGCAGATAACTTCCGCGTCGCTTAAAGGAGAATTTGCGCCGAATATTTCAACGCCAAACTGATTGAATTCGCGGAGACGTCCGCTTTGAGGCGCTTCGTATCTGAAGCATCTTGTAAAGTAGTAAAGCTTCAGTGGCAGCGCTTCATTCAAAAGACCGTTTTCAAGAGAGGCTCTTACTGCGCCTGCGGTGCCTTCGGGCTTAAGGGAAATACTTCTTCCCTTTTTGTCGTTGAAGGTGTACATTTCCTTCTGTACCACGTCGGTGGTGCCGCCTACTCCGCGCTGGAAAAGCTCGGTGTGTTCAAAGGTGGGGGTTCTTATTTCCTTGCAGCCGTAAGCCTCGGCTATCTGGGCGGCTATCTTTTCTACAGTGTGCCATTTATATATTTGGGAGGGGAGCTTGTCCTCTGTTCCTCTCGGTGCTTGTGTTATGATGTCCATTTTGCCTTTCCTTTCTTTATCTGTTTATTTCGGACTGCTTTTTCCATATAAGCCACATTTTATCCAAAACCGTACAATGATCTTTTGTTATAATTGTTTCACAGGGAAAATCCTCGCATTCTCCGCAGAAGGACAGCTCCTTTGAGATCACGCAATCACGCGTATAACAATCCCCTTCATTATGCTCTTTAACGCAGCCCCCGCAGTTCCCTTTAATAAAGGTGGGGCAAGCACCGCAATAAAAGCCGCATTTTCCCATAATGCTCTCATCTATCATTTTACCGCTCTCCGTAAATCTTTTCTGTACCCTATTACAATCATTCCTCAATAATATACCCCGCAGCCTTTAGGCAACGGGGCGGTATTCCCTTTAAATACAAATCCTAAAAAACTAATCCCAAACAAAAAATCAGTCCTTAACAATTTCGCGCCAATCAAGATCTCCTCTTTCGAGAGCGTGAATCAAAGCTTCCGCAGTGGCTATATTTGTTGCCACGGGAATATTGTAAACATCGCAAAGTCTTAACAAATGCGTTTCGTTAGGCTCACGGTGATTGATGTTGATAGGATCTCTAAAAAATATTAAAATATCTATCTCATTGCAGGAAATACGCGCCGATATCTGCTGATCTCCGCCCTGTGATCCGCTTAAAAACCGTTGAATGCGAAGTCCCGTTGCTTCCGCAACTAACTTTCCCGTAGTTCCCGTAGCGCAAAGATCGTGTCGGCTGAGTATTCCGCAGTATGCAATACAGAACTGTACCATAAGTTCTTTTTTGGAATCGTGCGCTATTAAAGCAATGTTCATATTGTGCCTCCCTTTTAGAGATTTTTCTGAAATGTAAATTATAATGTCGTTAGTGTGAACAGAATACTCCTCAACTTGGAATATAAATTCAGCACTTTTCATAATTATAGCATATTTCAGAGAAAAATAAAAGGGTTTTGCAGGGTCAAGTTAAAATTTTGGTAGAATTATTGCCTTTTTGTGAATTTTCTTTGTTTATATTTAACAAAACAGCTGTCATTTTGCATATATAGTATAGTTATTCTTTGACAAAAACGTCACCTGATAGGAGTCTTATTTGTGTCAGTCCACCTTTTCCAGGGAGAAACAATATTGCCTTCACTATCTATATCGGGTTCATAGCAATCGTAAAAATAAGCATCTATAATGTTTCTCACCATCATCTTGGCGTAATTTGCTTTGCTTAAGGATACCGCAAAGGCTATCTGGGGATCTTCTGCGGGATAATAGCCTATTACCATAGAAGCGAAGTATTTATCCTCGGAGTCCTGTTGAGGGGAGCCTGTTTTCAGCGCGACAGTCTGTGGAAGGTAATCAAAGATGTTACCGCCTCCCTCTTCCAAGTAACAGCCCAAGCGCACCTTTTTCATACCGTCTCTTATAGTTTCAAAGGCGTTGGTTCCATTGTCGTCTATCTGATCAACTATTGTGGGTTCTGTCTTGGAGATCATTTCTGAATAATCGTAGTTCCATACAGAATCAACAAGATAGGGCTTAAGGCGTGTTCCGTTGTTGGCAAGGGTCAGCGCCTGCACCGCAAGATGCAGAGGTGTCACTTGAGTAACACTCTGTCCAATGCCCGCCTGCAAGACCTGTCCTGCATCCCAGGGCTGATCTGTCATAGTCTCATAGTTTTCAACAGTTGTCATCTGTCCTGAAACGCTGTGGATCTCTATGCCTAAATTTGTTCCGAAACCGAATTTTCCTGCGTAGGCTGAAAGGGTGTCGATACCCATTCTTCTTGCAAGATCGTAGAAAAAGATATTGCAGGAAACATATAATGCGTCGGACACGTTAAGTCCGCCGTGATAATGCAAGCATTTTGGCTGGTAGTCCGAATAGTAGGTGTAGACTTGAGTGCATACTGTAACGGAAGCAGGGTCGATAAGTCCTTCGGAAAGTCCTGCGGCAGCGTTTATGGTCTTGAAGGTAGAGCCCGGGCGGAACAAGCCGTCTGTGGCGATATTATACATAGACATTCCGTCTTTGCCGTTGGCTACTCCGAGAGGGTCTTTTTCGTATTCCAAAAGGTCGTAGGTGGGATAGCTTGCCATTCCAAGAACGGCCCCTGTTTTTACGTCAAGGACTACTACCGCGCCCTCGTCGCAGTCACGTCCGTTTTCACACGCCTTTGCTTCACCTAACTCGGTGCCGTCCTCTTTATTTGAACCGTAGTAGTGAAGCCAGTTTATGTGATTATAGAGAATCTTTTGGAGTTCCTCCTGGAATTTGGAATCAATAGTCAGTTTTATGCTGTTTCCGGGCTGAACTGCCTCGGTGACAGTGTCGGAAACAACCTCGCCCTTGGTACTGCGGATAATAGTCCTTATGCCGTCAAGTCCCTTTAAAGTGGACTCCATACCGTATTCAAGACCTGTCTTTCCGATAACGTCCTGTCTGGTGTAAATGGTGTTTCCGCTTGCATCTAAGGTAGCCTGATACTCCTCCTCGCTGATCGCGCCTATGGTGCCTAAAACGTGAGGGGCAATATCTCCCTTTACATAAACTCTTACAGGCTCTTGTGAAATTTCAATGCCTTGCAGGATAAAGCCTTTTTCTTTCAGCTTCAGTACAGTGTTAATGGAAATATCGTCTGCAAATACAAAACGGTTGTCGGCTGAAAAGTCCTTTTGTACCATTTCATAACGCACACCCGCAATAAGACGGGTCATTCTGCTGTCGTATTTTTCCGTGTCAATGCTGTATCTTTCAGCCATTGCCTTTATACAGTTTTCCTCGCTGGCGTCAACATTGAGCTTGATGTTCTCCTTGAACTTGTCCAGCTCCTTTTCGTCCGCATCTGAATTGAATGTAAAAGGCTCGGTGGCGGAGATAGGCACACTGTCGTTCCACTCCTCATGATTGTCTTCAAGAATGGTAATTACCTGAGCGATTATGTCGTTCTGCTTTTCCGAGGGGAAAAAGGCTTTCTGAACTATGACCTTGTAAACGCTTTTATTGGATATAAGGACATTCCCCTGTGCGTCGGCGATCTGACCTCTTGCGGCGGCTATTGACTGCTGCCCCTCCAAGAATTTTTCATTCTGGGAAGCGTAGTAGTCGCCGTCCACTATCTGTATCTTCATCAGCTGGACTGCGCCCAAAAATGCAAATATAAATGTAAAGATCACCAAAATAATACTTCTGATAATTGAACCGACTTTCATTTATGATCCTTTCTGAATAATTCTTATAAGCTCTTACTTAACTTTTTCCTTTTCCTCTCTCTTTTCCACTATCTCCTCCATTGCCTCATTAAGATCAATATTTTCTTCAAGACCTAACTTTCTGGAAATAAGCCTTACCAGCAGATAAATAGGAATAGCAGTTATTACCGTGGCAAAAAATGAGGGTACAAGTATCTTTGAAATTATTATCTCCCGTCCCTCCGTATTCCATATCGCATAATTGAAAAGGTAATACATTGAGAAGGAGATAAGCGTTGCCGCAGCAGTGAATATGATGTGATTAAGGAAATTCACCTTAATTAAATTTCTTGAAAAAAGCGATGTCAAAAAGCAGCATGGCATAAGACAGACCGCATAAAAACCGAACAGCGTGCCTATGGAAATATCCAGCATAAAGCCGCAGATAATGCCGAAAACCGATGATGCGAATTCCTGCTCTCTCATAGAAACAGCAATTGCCAAAGAGATAATAAAATATGGCTGCCACAGTTCAAAAATGCCGCAGCTCATTATTGAATAAAGGATCACCAAGGAAAGAGAGTAAAAAAACCACTTAAAAAATACCTTGGTTTTCATTTTTCTTGTGTAGGCGACTGCCGAATTTATCTTGTAACGCATTGTTGAAATCCTTTTAAACTATCAATTCTCGCCTTTTCCCTCAAAGTCAATAAGGATAAATACCTCGGAAACGGTGAAAACGTCTACCGCAGGCTCTATCAGAATATGGACGGAAAGTCCGTCGTCGCCGTTGACGATCTCCTTTACGGTACCAAGTATCAAATTTTCCGGGAAGAAAGAGCTTCCGGAGGTAATTATCAGCTCGCCCTCTTTTATTCCGCTGTCCTTGCCTGCGTAGTTCATTACGCACAAGCCCTCGGCGGAATGGGTTATATCGTTCTCGATCACGCCCAAAGAGGAGGATTCGCTGCCCGATACGCCTATATTCACATCGGGAGAAATAACGGTGGAAACTATGGAGTAATGCTCCGACACCTCCACCACTATTCCTGCCAGACCGAGCTTGGTGAATACGGGATCGTAAAGGGATACGCCGTCCTTTGTACCTCTGTTTACGGTAAAACCGCCTGTTATATCGGAGGCATTTCTTGCAATTACCGAGCAGGGAGGGCTCCATTTGAAGTCCTTGCGGTTTTCGGAGATCTCCAGCATTTCCTTAAGCTGATCGTTTTCCTTTTCCAGCTTTTCTTTTTCCAGTACATCGCCGTAGATTGCCGCTAACTGCTCCTTTAATATCTCGTTTTCCCTCTTATACTTGTCCGCGTTGGCAAATTTGTCTATGGTGTCCTCCATCCAATCTGACACAATAGTGGACAAATGGACAAATGGGGCCGAAACTGTTTCAAGGATAGTTTTAGGCAGAGAGGAAACTCCCGCAGAAATAGCCACATATATGATAAAGCCCAGCAATAGCGCAAATATGCAGACTAAAATTTTGAATTTTAATGTGTGAAAAAACTCTTTCATACATACTCCATTTAGTAAAAAAATCAGAAGGCGGTAAAACTGCCGCCGATAATCCTTGAAAAAATGTCCTAAACAGCAAAAAGCCATAAAAAAGCAAAAGGCTTTTATGGCAAAATGCCGCATTATTTCAAGATATATCGGAGCAATACCGCCCTCAACAATTATGATCCGTAATAGGTTTTTTCGTCGTCGTCCAATACGTCAACAAGCTTGTCGATGTTTTCAAGCACTGCGCCTGTTCCGTCAGCTACGCAGTCGAGAGGACGCTCCGCAATTTTTACGGGCATGCCTGTCTCGTGATTGATAAGCAGATCGAGACCCTTTAAAAGAGCGCCGCCGCCTGCCAGCATGATGCCCTGGTCGATAATATCCGCTGCCAATTCGGGAGGAGTTTTTTCAAGGGTGATCTTTATAGCCTCAATAACGTTGCTCAAAGGCTCGGAAAGTGCCGAACGGATCTCCTCGCTGGTAACGGTTATGTTTTCGGGCAATCCGTTCATGAGGTTTCTGCCCTTGATGTCCATAACAGGCTCGTTGTCGGCATATGGATATGCGGAACCAATGCCGATCTTGATATTTTCGGCAGTCCTTTCACCGATAAGGAGGTTGTACTTTTTCTTGATATAGTTGATGATAGAGGAATCGAATTCATCGCCTGCAACTCTTACAGAGCGGGAGGTAACAATACCGCCCAGGGAGATCACAGCTACCTCGCTTGTGCCGCCGCCGATGTCAACTATCATGCTGCCTGTAGGCTCTGCTACGGGAAGTCCTGCGCCGATAGCCGCTGCCATAGGCTCCTCGATAATGGAAACTCTTTTTGCGCCTGCGTTCTGGGTGGCCTCCTTTACGGCGCGGCGCTCAACGGCAGTTACGCACGAGGGAATGCAGATGATAACTCTTGCTTTTGTGAATGCTCTGCCCTTGAGAGCTTTTTTGATAAACTCCTGGAGCATGCTTGTGGTAATGTCAAAGTCTGCGATAACGCCGTCCTTCAAAGGTCTTACCGCTTTTATGGAGCCGGGGGTACGTCCGATAACGTCCTTAGCTTCCTGTCCTACATAACGAACTCTGTCATATTTTACATCGACCGCTACTACGCTGGGCTCTCTGATGATAATGCCCTTTCCTCTCATGTAAACTAATGTGTTGGCTGTTCCAAGGTCGATTCCTATATCTTTTGTAAACATTGTTCCTCCTGATCGACTGAATGTCGATAATTCTTTTATTGTCTAATAATACTTTATAGTCTTATAACCTTATTTATTATATCACGATTTCTTTATCTATACAACCATTATTTGAGAAAATTTTCGTCATTTTTCTGAAATTTTTTGGAAATATTTACCAAAAACCTGTTATTTCCCCGTTGAACCAAAGCCGCCGATCCCTCTTTCGGTAGTCGAAAGCTCCTCTGAAAACTCATAGATCGGGTTTTCAACAGGCATAATAACAAGCTGGGCTATCCTTTCGCCATTTCTGACGATAAAGTCGTTGTCTCCGTGGTTTATCAGCGGCACACACAGTTCCCCTCTATAATCGCTGTCAATTACTCCCACGCTGTTGGGGAGAGTAATGCCGAATTTTGAGCCTAAAGAGCTTCTGGGGTATACAAAACCGCAGTAGCCTGATGGGATCTCAACTGCAATGCCGATAGGGATCATTTTTATCTTGTTGGGTTCTATTATTATGTCGTCCTCTATGCAGGCGTGGAGATCTGCTCCCGCGCTGCCCTCGGTGGCACGGAAAGGCAGCTTTGCGCCCTCTCTTAAGCATTTAGTCTTTATAGTCATTCCACACCTCTGTAATAAAGTCCTCTTGTGAAGTTTTCCTTTGTGAAGTTTCCTTGCGGCTTTTTCCCTTTTATGAAATCCTCTGCGGCGGAAATTATGTCCTTTTCATCTGTAAATTTCAGCACAAAAAATTCTGCTGCGGGAAAATCCGCGATTTTGTCGGCTATGGTAAGAATATCAGGATTCAAAAGCTCAACGGTGTTTGAACAAAGGGTTTTCAGCTTTTTTCCCTGTCTGTCGGTAAGATATTTTCGGCAGTTATTGCCGTTATTGCAGGGCTTTCCGTCCTTTATGGGGCATCTTCTCGTTACCATTAAGGGAAGCCTGCCGTAGGCTACGACTCCATAAGGAACGGGGCTGTTCAGGGCTTTGATTTTTGACGCTGTAAGCTCACAGGAAACTATTATGTCCGCTGCCCCCTGCTCTGCAAAAAACTCTGCCGACAAGCTGTTTGCTATATTCAGTCTCATTCCTCCGTGAAGGGTCATTTCCGCCTTTTGGATAAGGGGAATATGCCCCACGGTATGGGCAAGGGCGCGGCTGAATCCAAGCTCTTTCAGCTCTTTCAGCCTGTTCAAGGTCTTTTCTTCACAGTCGCCTAAAAATATATCGGGTAAAACGATTATTTTTTCTTTTTGATGAGTGTTTTTGTTCAAAAATCTTTCATGAGCATAGATATATTCAAATCTATCGAAGCTTAAAGCCTTTTCAAGCTGTTTTATATCGACAACTTCTGCTCTTAATTTCTTCATAGCTTAGTCCTGTTTTTAAAAATAAAAAGCTGTTTCAAAATTAAAGAATTTTGAAGCAGCTTTGTTATTAAGTTGAAAATTAGTCGCTTACATAAGGAACAAGCGCTACCTGTCTTGCTCTTTTGATAGCAGTGGTAAGCTCTCTCTGGTGATAAGCGCAGCAGCCTGTTACACGGCGGGGCAGGATCTTGGAACGTTCGGTCATGTATTTCTTCAGCTTTGCTACGTCCTTGTAATCGATATATTCAGCTCTGTCTACACAGAATTGACAAACCTTTTTTCTTGCACGCTTAACGGGGCGTACAGTTTTGTCGTTGTTAACTTCATGCTTTTCAGCCATTGTAGTTTCCTCCTTATACAAAAAACTTAGAACGGATAATCGTCATCAGAACCTGTTTCAACAAAATCGCTTGTGCTTCCCGATGAAACGGCGGCAGGAGCTTTATTTTCCGGAAGTGCAGAGGGCGCGGGCGGAGGAGTGGGAGCATTGGGTCCGTATCCGCCGTAACCGCCGGAAGATTTGGGCTCGCCTGTGAAGTGAGCGGTATTTACTACCAGCTCAACCACATTCTGAGTACTTCCGTTCTTGTCCACATACTGTCTTGTCTGAAGCTCGCCTTCAACAAGGATCATTCTGCCTTTGGAAAAATATTTGGAAATAAACTCTGCGGTGCTTCTCCAAGCGACTATGTTAAAAAAGTCTGCTTTTCTTTCCTCACCCTTTGCCTGATATGCGCGGTCTACCGCAAGGCGGAAGGATAATACGCTTACACCGCTCTGAATTGTCTTCAACTCTAAGTCGTTACAGATACGACCCATCAATACTGCCTTATTATACATCTCGAAAGCCTCCCGATCTCTTATTTTCCAATTACTACCATAGAGCGAAGAACGCCGTCAGTAATGCTGACAATACGCTCAAACTCTGCGGGGAAATCGGTCTTGCTGGTGAAATTGTAAACTACATAGTAACCGTCACTCTCGTAGTTAATGGGATAAGCTAACTTTCTCTTTCCCCATTCATCAACATTTACAAGCTCACCGTTTGCCTTGATAAGCTCTGTAAACTTTGTGTTAAGGTTCTGAACCTGTTCCTCTCCGTTTTTAACAGAGAAAACAACCATTGCCTCGTACTTTTCGCCGAGTTTTGCCATAATATTTACCTCCTTTTAGACTTATGGCCCGCGCTTTCTGCGTGAGCAAGGATAAATTGAGTGTTGCTCAATCTTGTTAATTATATCAGCTTGTTTTGAAATTGTCAAGCGGTTTTTAAAAAATTTTCAATTTTTTGGGAATTTCCCGGTGTATTATGCTAAAAAATGCTTCTTCCGAAAATCAGACACAATATAGGATAAATTATAGGCTGATGCAAAACGTAGATCCATATAGAATGCCGTCCTGCCGCCGCAAAAAATGGTATGTGAGTCTTATAGAAAAACTTGGGCGCATGTCCGTTTCTCACATATACCCCGTAAAAAGCTCCTGCAGCAAACAAGAAAAACCAAGGGAACAGGGGAAAATAATCAAGGGTGGCAAATCCATTTCCGGGAAAGCCCAGCGGAAACATCACGCTTGTGGTGTACAGTATATCGGGCATTTTCACACGGAAAAAGCTGTATATGCCGGTATAGCCCGTTTTGAAATTGAAGGTAAAGACGAATATTAAAACGTTTATGATGATCCCCGCAAAAGCAGGTATTTTTTCAAAAATAGGCTGCCCTAAACCGTAAAGCATCATGCAGACGCCCAGGCAGTGCAGTATTCCGAACATATCGGGAGATGAGGGAGAGATAAAGGCGGTAACAAAGGTCATTATCATTCCGATAAAAAAGCATTGTACTCCCCTTTTGATATTGTTTCGGGAATAATTGCAGACGATACCGGAAATTGAGATAAAAATGACCACAAAGGCATCTCGGACAACGTCGAACCAGCTCTCGAAAAATATAGGCACGTCAACGTTAAAAACAAATTTCAGATCCACCATTAAATGATAGACCACCATGCAAATTATAGCGAAGCCTCTCAGCTCGTCTAAAAAGCCTACTCTGTTCTTTGTTTCCATTTATCTCACTTCTCTTATTATGCTTATTTTATGCTTTAATGCTATTTAATAACTTTGCCCGATGTTCTGATATTGGTCTTTTTTCTTATTTCTTCCTC